>DASYXP010000183.1:0-6915 GCA_035934835.1 Gemmatimonadales bacterium
TCCTTGAAGGGTCGAAGCCCGGCGCCGCGGCCGCGGCGGTGTGGCTCAGCCACCGGGTCCTGCCGCTCGATGAGCGCGGGTACGGGCACCTCATTTCGCGGACGGTGGTGGGCGCACACCGGCTCCACACGGCACTCGCCGCGCCGGCGGCAGCGGCGCCCTTCCGGGTGGTGACGCTGCCGCGGCCCGACCTGAGCATCGTCTGCTTTGCGCTCACCCATCCCGACGTCGGGTCGCTGGTGGAGCTCAATGCGCTCAATGAGGGGATCTACGAGCGCCTCAGCATCCAGCCCGGGCGCCCCGCGCCCGAGTACATGCTCACGCGCACCCGGCTGCAGGCCCCGATGTACGAGGGCGCGGTCGACGCGGTCCTGGGCGAGCTCGGCGTGTGCACGGTGGACGACTGGCGGGCGGCCGGGGCCGAAGGGCTGGTGGTGCTGCGGGCCACGATCATGGACCCGTTCCTGGCCGAGGAGGGCGGCGTCGACCACGTCGCCGGCCTGATCGCTGCGGTCCGGCGGGCGGCGACCGAGGCGGTGCGGGAGATCGGGCGCTAGCGCGGCCTAGTGCTTCTGCTCGGGCGGGATCACGCCCTGCCTGGCAAGCCGGGGCAGGATGGCGTGGATGATCGCCTTGTTGGTGGCGTCGGTGGAGGTCGGATTCATCGCCCTGGTGGTGCCGGTCCACACCATCCGGAACTGGTCGGCGGCCATCCAGACGTCGGTGTCGACGAGCAGCGACGTGTGCACCTCCAGGTGGCCCGGCGTCTCGACCCGGCGGTAGTACGTCACGTAGTGCTGTTTCCATCGGTCGTACACCTTGGTCGGGACGAGCGTCGTCTCGCCGTGCACGTAGGTGCGGGTGGTCTGCACGTCGGCCGGATGGGTCAGGACGACGCCGTCGAACGCTTCCCGCTGCACTTCCGCTGCCAGTGAATCGATCTCGGGCGGCCCGTCCGGCCACACGTCATATGACGGCGTGGCCTCGACGCCGTGTCCCTGGAGCCCGGCCACCATCGCATCCTCCCAGGTCCGCCGCAGCACCTCGCTGGGGGACAGGCTCACGACCATCAGGTGGGTGAGGGGCGCCGCGGGGAGGGCAGGATCCTTCCACACGTCAGTGAGCCGGGCGGTGACGCAACCAGCGAGCACGAACGGCACCACGAGCCACGACCGACGGAGCGACACGGACGAGAACTGCACCGACCCTCCTTGCCAGGGATGCCCAGACGCTCAGCGAATGTCCTGAGCGGCTGGGCGCCTGTCAACCGTCCCGTGCCGGAACGCTCGGATCGGTGCCGAGTGGCCTAATGCTTCCGTGTTGCGTCGGTGCCGTCCGACCAATGCCCCACGGGAACGTTGAACTCGATCACCGGCGCCGGCGCCCAGGACACGGAGAAGGCGGAGTCGTCCTGAAACGCCTCACTGCGCGGAAGCTCGAACATCACGTGTGCCAGGTTGTGGCTCCCCTGGTCCGTCAGGTAGGCCTGCTTGGACATCATGTAAGCCATGGAGCCCAGCGCCGGCGCACCCAGCTCCTTCCTGGCGACGGCCGCCTTGATCGCATCGGTGATCTGCGCCTTCGTGGCACCGGCCAATGCCAGCCCGGTCTGCTTCACTGCGTACGGCCAGAGGGACCGCGCCGCCGGAGGGTTGAGGCAGATGGGACTGCGGTTCTTGGGGCTCCAGAATTCCGGATTGCTCAGCGGCCCCGCGAACGCTCTTCCGACCACACAGATGAATCCGTTCTTCCCCCGGACGGCGACTTCGTAGTTCTTCCGTCCCAGCACCATGATCTCCGCATCGCGTGATATCGACGCCGGGGCCGCGGTGCGGGCCAGCGCGATCTCGGCATCGCGGTCCATCTGGTATTGCGCGATCGGGGCCATGGTGGGGTACGGCAACGCACTGTCCCGCGCCTGCGGGCCCTGCGCCCGGACCGGTGCCGCCGCACCGGACAGGATGGCCAGCGCCAGGCTTCCCCAACCGACCACCCTGCCAGCAGTTCGGGACATCGTTCGTCTCCTGTTCGAGGTGTCTCGATCAGCCCATACCCGTGGCCGTGACGAGCGCGGCCTGCAAGTAGGTGCCCCCGGACCCGGGGAGGGTTGGAACCCGCCCCCCGGGGACCCCACGAGGCCCTTCCAACCTTTGTGCGGCAGTACGCTACTCACAGGTAACTTCGACCGTGAAGCGTGCCCAATGCGCCCGTGGATCCTTGCCGCGCTCCTCGTCCCCGCCGCCATCGCAGCCCAGGGGGTGCCGCCGCCAGTGGCCCCGGCGATCCGGTCCGCCGCGGACGAGATCCGGTACGCCAGGAGCGCCGCGCCGGCGGAGATATCGAGGGGCGCCAAGGTGTGGGTGCTGAAGAATGGGCGCTACGTCGTCGCGGAGCCGGGCACGTCGGGTGTCGCATGCCAAGTGGGGCGGAACTCCCCGACATCGTTCGAACCCCAATGCGGTGACGCCGAGGCGGACTCCACGATCCTGGCGATCTTCCGGTTTCGCACCGAGGAGCGGCTCGCCGGCCGGAGCACGCAGGAGATCAAGGCCGATGTCGACCGCGGCATCGCGTCGGGCCGGCTCCATGCGCCGCGGCGCCCGGCGCTGGTCTACATGGAGTCCTCGTCCCAGGTGCTCAGCGACCCCGACGGGAAACATCGCTCCCACTTCATGCCGCATCTGATGATGTTCTATCCCGGGATGACGAACAGCTCGATGGGCATCGTCGCATCGAAGAGCGCGGACGTGCCGAACGTCACGCTGGAGGGGACGGCGATCTCCGGCCTCATCGTCATCACGCGCGAGTGGGTGGATCCCGACAAGGATCGATGACGGACGACCTGGCACTCGTCGAGCGGTTCCTTCGCGGGCGCGGTGAAGACGCGTTCCGCGCGCTCTATCGCGCGCATACCCCGGCGTTGTACGCACTGGCGTTGCGCCTCACGGGCGGCGATCAGGGGGAGGCGGAGGACCTGGTGCAGGAGAGCTGGGTCCGGGCGCTGACCGCGCTCCACAGCTTTCGTGCGGAGTCGGCGCTGCGATCGTGGCTGTGCGGAGTGCTTGTGAACGTCCGGCGCGGACGCCTTCGCGCCGAGTGGCGCATCGTGGATGCACCGGAGGTCGAGCCGCTGGCGAAGGGCGACGGGCCCGATGACGCGATCGACCTCGAGCGCGCGATCGCCACGCTCCCCGAGGGCGCGCGGGACGTGTACGTCCTCCACGACGTGCACGGGTACACCCATCGGGAGATCGCCGAGCTGCTCGGCATCGTCGAGGGCACGTCGAAGAGCCAGCTCAATCGTGCCCGGTCCCTGCTTCGGAGCGCACTGCCATGACCGGCCTTCCGCGGGAGACGCAGCCGGACCCGGCGCTGGAGGAGCGCCTCGTGTCGACGCTGGTCGCGGCGGGGCTCGTCCGGCGCCGGCGCGCGTGGCCGGTGTGGGTGGCGGCGGCGGCAGCCGCGGGGATCGTGCTGACGGCCGGCGTCACGATGCTCCGCCCGAAGCACAGGCTGGCGCCAGGCCGGAGCTATGCCGTGCTGCTCTTCGAGGACGCCACCTACCGGCCTGCGCCCGCGGGGCATGATGCGGAGCGCGTGGCCGTGCTCTCACGGTGGGCGGACAGCCTGGATGCGGTCGGGAAGTTCGAGCGTGCCGGGCGACTCACGGGGCCGGGGCCGCTCGGCGGGTTGTTCATCGTACGGGCGACAGATGACGCGGATGCGGCGCGGATCGCGGCGTCGTGTCCGTTCACGCAGTGGGGAGGCCACATCGAGGTGAAGCGATTCGACGAATGAGGAACTGCGCGTGATCGGCGCCAGGCGGACAGGCCGGGACACGGGTGCTCGGATGCGCGGGACACCGCCGAGCGCCTGAGCGTCTGTCGACCGTCGACTGCGAAGAGGCGCCGACCGGAGTCGAACCGGTGATGGAGGTTTTGCAGACCTCTGCCTTACCACTTGGCTACGGCGCCAGCGGGGGTAAAAGCTACACCCCCCGCCGGGAGCCGAAAAGCCGGCCGTCCTACCGCTCCAGCACCAGCAGCGTGAATGTCCCGGGCACCATCGGCGGGCGCCGGCGGCGCTCGCCCGGGGCGGCGGCCGGCATCGGGCCGAACTTGGCGCTGACGGTGTAGATCCAGTGGTCCCGCGGGTCGAGCTCCATCGTCCGGGCACCCGGCCAGGTGGTGTCGGTCTCGACCACGTGGAGCGCGGTCGGCGAGTCCTCGTGGACCACCGTGAGCGTCCCCTCGCCGTTGGAGGCGAACGCGAACCCGGTGGCCGGGTCGAAGCGGGCCGCGTCCACGCCGCGGCCGATCGGCGCCGTCGCCACCACGGCGCCCTTCACCACATCCGACATCGCCATCGTCCCGCTGCGGCAGACGCTGAAGAGCAGATGGTGGGCCTGGTCGATCGCGAGCCCACTCGGCGATTCGCACGGGGCGATGGACCACTTCCGCGTCACCTTCATCGCGCGCGCGTCGATCTCGGCGACCTCGGACGTCGTCTCCAGGTTCACATACACGTGGCCATCGCCGGCGGAAACGCCGAACTCCGGCCCCGCGCCCAGGTCCACGGTGCCGACCCGGTCGCCGGTGGCGGCGTCGATCACGGTGGAATTGTGGGAGTCGCCGTTGAAAGTGAAGACGCGCTTCGTGGCGGGGTCGAAGAGGATCGCGTCGGCGTCGGGTGCGGCCGGGGTGCGCTTGACCACCTTGAGGGACTTGAGGTCGAAGACGACCACCGAGCTGTCCCGTCCCGACGTGGCGAACCCGAGCCCCGAGGCATAGGAGAACGCCACCCCGTGCGCCCCCACGATCCCCGGGACTTCACCCAGCGCCTTGCCCGACGCCGGATCCACGACTATGGCCCGGTCACCCCGGGTGATGAAGAGCCGGTTCCCGACGGTGTCGAGCGCGAGGTAGTCCCACCCGCCCTCGCCGCCCAGGGTGTAGGTGTGGGCCACGTGGTACGACTGCGCGGCGAGCGGCGCCGCGGCGAGCGCGAACGCGGCGGCGACTCCGGTGATGCGGGCGATGGTCTTCACGGCGGGGGCCCTTCCCTGGACGAAGTGTCGGTACGGTGATCGGGTGAGTCCGTAAGGTCGGGTGGACGGATGACGCGAAGATGACGGCGGTCGGGGGTGGACCGTCACGGCCTGGTCATCGGGGCGGGTGATCTTCCCGCCGGTCCGGGATCGTGCCCGGCGCTGGCCCCACATTCAGGAGGCATCTATGCGTGTCCGTCCCATCGCCCCTATCGTCGCCCTGCTGGTCGCCGCACCGGCGGTCCTGCTTGCCCAGCAGGGTCCGGCGGTGAAGATCCGCGCCAAGCCGGCGTTGCTCGCGAAGGCCAAGGTCACCGCCGACAGCGCGGAAGGCATCGCCCTGGCCAAGGTGCCCGGTGGTTCCATCGCCGAGGGCGAGCTCGAGGTCGAGCATCACCGCCTGATCTGGTCGTTCGACGTGAAGGTCCCCGGGCACCCCGGCATCACGGAGGTTAATGTTGATGCGAAGTCCGGCGCGGTCGTGGGGGTGAGCCACGAAGGCCCTGCCGACGAGGCGCGGGAGAATGCCCAGGAGAAGCGTGAGCACGCAAAGCGTGAGCGGATGGAGAAAAAGGACACCACCCGCCAGCAGTGATCCTTCGGACCAGGCAGACGAGAGCGCACCATGCGCGTCCTGATCGTCGAGGACGAGCCAGAGGTGGCGGATCTCCTGGCGCGCACCGTCCGGGAGGCCACCTGGGCGCCCGACCTGGCCCGGACGGGCGCCCAGGCGCTGTCGCTGCTTCCGGTCATCGACTACGACCTCGTGGTCCTCGACGCCGGACTTCCCGACATCGACGGGTTCGAGGTGTGCCGGCGCTGGCGCCAGGCCGGCGGCAAGACGCCGATCCTCATCCTCACCGCCCGCGCCGCCGTGGCCGACCGGGTGCGCGGCCTCGACGCCGGCGCCGACGACTACCTTGCGAAGCCCTTTGCGGTCGAGGAGCTCCTGGCCCGGCTGCGCGCGCTGGCCCGCCGCCCCGGCACCGCGCTCGACGTGACCCTCCGCTTTGCCGACCTGGAACTCGACACCCAGTCGCTCACCGCACGCCGGGCTGGCCAGGCCGTGACGCTCTCCCACCGCGAGCTGGCGCTCCTCGAGTACCTGCTCAGGAACCCGAACCGCGTCGTCAGCCGGGCCCAGATCCTGGCGCACGTCTGGGACGACAACTTCGACCCGGTCGGCAACGTGGTGGACGTGCTGGTGGGGCGCCTCCGCCGGAAGATCGGCCCGGCGGGATCGCCCGCGCTGATCCACACGGTGCGCGGCCGCGGCTACGTCCTGGCCGAACGGGAGCCCGCCGATGGCGCTTAGCCGAGTCCGGCTCCGGCTCACTGCCGGCTTCGCGATCGCGTTCCTGGCGGGGCTCGTGGCGCTCAACACCGCCCTCTTCGCCTACCTGCGGCGCCAGGCCAGCCGGCGCGTCTCGACCCACCTGGAGCTGTCCACGGCGCAACTGCTCCGGTCGATCCACCAGGAACAGCTCACCGACCCGGCCGACCACGACATCGCTGCGGCAACGCGCGAGGTCCTCGGCGAATGGCCCGATCCCACCGTGGCGTTCCGGGTGTTCGACGCCCGCGGCGGTGAGATCGGCGCCCACGGCGACTCCGCCCTCCTCCGTGTCGTCCCGGCGGCCGCGGCCGTCACGCTGGGCCGGCCGCGCACGATCCACGATGCACTCGCCCGCTACTTCGCCGAGCGCGACCCGGCGGCCGACGGCGTCACCGCGGTGGCCGTGACGTCGATCGCCGGGCTCAAGGCGGAGAACGACGCCCTCCTCGAGTGGATGGTGCTGAGTGCGCCGCTGGTGCTGCTCCTGTCGCTCACCGGCGGATATTTCCTGTCACGCTTCGCGCTGACGCCG
>DASYXP010000053.1:0-3489 GCA_035934835.1 Gemmatimonadales bacterium
GCGGATTGACCTCGAGCACGTACACCACCCCGTCCTTGACCGCATACTGCACGTTGAGGAGCCCCACCACGCCGAGCCGGAGCGCGAAGGCCCGGGTGTGGCGCCGCATCTCCTGCACCTGCTCCTCGGTCAGGAGGTAGGGGGGCAGGACGCAGGCCGAGTCGCCGGAGTGGACGCCGGCGTCCTCGATGTGCTGCATCACGCCGCCGATGACGCAGCGCTTGCCGTCGGCGATGGCGTCGACGTCGGCCTCGAAGGCGTCCTCCAGGAACCGGTCGATCAGCACCGGATGCCCCGGCGCCACCCGCGCGGCGATGGCGAAGAACCGCCGCAGCGAATCGGCGTCGTAGACGATCTCCATCGCCCGGCCGCCCAGGACGTACGAGGGCCGCACCAGCACCGGGTATCCCACCCGCTCGGCCACCCCCACCGCATCCTCCACCGACATTGCCGTGCCGGACGGGGGCTGGGCCACGCCGAGTTCCCGCGCCAGCGCCTCGAAGCGGCCGCGGTCCTCGGCGGCATCGATGGCATCGGGGGAGGTGCCAAGGATCCTGACGCCGGCGGCCTCGAGCCCGCGCGCAAGCCGGAGCGGCGTCTGCCCGCCGAGCTGCACCACCACGCCGAGGGGCTGCTCCCGGTGGACGATCTCGAGCACGTCCTCCAGCGTGAGCGGCTCGAAGTAGAGGGTGTCGGAGATGTCGTAGTCGGTGGAGACGGTCTCCGGGTTGGAGTTGACCATCACCGTCCGGAAGCCAAGCTCGCGGAAGGCGAGCGCCGCCCGGACGCAGCAGTAGTCGAACTCGACGCCCTGCCCGATCCGGTTGGGGCCGCTGCCGAGGATGATGACCGTGCGGGCGCCTGCCGGGGGCTCGAACTCGTTCTCCACGTCGTAACAGGAGTAGAGATACGGCGTCGAGCTCGGGAACTCGCCGGCGCAGGTGTCGACGGTCTTGTACACCGGCCGCACCCCGAGCCGGTGGCGCTCGGCGCGGAAGTCCCGCTCCGGCACGCCACGCAGGTCGGCCAGCTGGCGGTCGGAGAAGCCGAGGCGCTTCATCTCGCGGAGCAGCGCGCGGTCGGCGTCGTCCCCGGCGGGACGGGCCGCCGCCCAGCGGCGCTCGGCGTCCACCAGGTCCCGCATCTGGTGGAGGAACCAGGGGTCGATGCCGCTCCGCTCGGCGATCTCGGGCACCTCCAGCCCGAGCTCGAGCGCGCGCTTGAGCTGGAAGATCCGCTCCGGCGTGGGCGTCCGGATCGCGGCGCGGACCGTCTCGCGCTCCCCGTCCTGCAGCCGGTCGTCGGCCGGGGTGGTGCCCACGGTCCAGCCGGCGCGCCCGATCTCCAGCCCGCGCAGCCCCTTCTGCAGCGCCTCCTTGAACGTGCGGCCGATGGCCATGACCTCGCCCACCGACTTCATCTGGGTGGTGAGTCGCGGATCCGCCGCCGGGAACTTCTCGAAGGCGAACCGCGGGATCTTCACCACCACGTAGTCGAGCACCGGCTCGAACGACGCCGGCGTGGTGCGGGTGATGTCGTTCGGGAGCTCGTCGAGGCGGTACCCGACGGCCACCTTCGTGCCGATGCGGGCGATCGGGAACCCGGTGGCCTTCGACGCCAGCGCCGACGAGCGCGACACCCGCGGGTTCATCTCGATCACCAGCTGCTCCCCGGTGTGCGGGTCCACCGCGAACTGGATGTTGCACCCGCCCGCGGCGACCCCGACCTCGCGGATGATGGCGATGGCGGCATCGCGCATCCGCTGGTATTCGACGTCGGTGAGCGTCATCGCCGGCGCCACGGTCATCGAGTCGCCGGTGTGGACCCCCATCGCGTCGACGTTTTCGATCGAGCAGACGATGACCACGTTGTCGGCGCCGTCGCGCATCAGCTCGAGCTCGAATTCCTTCCACCCGATGATGCTCCGCTCCATCAGCACCGAGTGCACCGGGGACAGGTCGAGCCCCCGGCGCACCAGGGTCTCCAGCTCCTCGCGGTTGTAGGCGATGCCGCCGCCCGTGCCGCCCAGGGTGAACGAGGGGCGGATGATGGCGGGGTACGCCGTCGTCTGCACCAGCTCGAGTGCCTCCTCCAGGCTGGTGATCGTCCGCCCCTGCGGCGTGGCCAGGCCCAGCCGCCGCATGGCCTGCGCGAACTGCTCCCGGTCCTCGGCGAGCTTGATGGCCCGCGCGTCGGCGCCGATCAGCTCGACGCCGAACTTGGCGAGCGTGCCGTCCTCGTGGAGCTTCATCGCCACGTTGAGCGCGGTCTGGCCCCCCATCGTGGGCAGGAGCGCATCGGGGCGCTCCCGCTCGATGACCTTGGCCACCCACTCCGCCGTGACCGGCTCGATGTAGGTGCGGTCGGCGATCTCGGGGTCGGTCATGATCGTGGCGGGATTCGAGTTCACCAGCACCACCCGGTAGCCCTCTTCCTTCAGGGCGCGCGCCGCCTGGGTGCCGGAGTAGTCGAACTCGGCGCCCTGGCCGATGACGATCGGGCCGGAGCCGATGAGGAGGATGGTCGTCAGGTCAGTCCGCTTGGGCATCCACCAGGTCCTGGAGTGTCTCGTCGAGCGTGCGCCGCGGGCGCCAGCCGGTCGCGGCGAAAATCTTGGCGGGGTCGCCAACCAGGTGCGGTAGGTCGGCGGTGCGAAGCAGCGCGGGATCGGCCATCGGCCGGACGGCTACGCCAAGGATGCGAGCCAAGCGGTCGAACACCTCGCCGACCCGGACGCCCTCTCCCCGGGCCACGTTGTAGGCCTCGCCCGGCACGCCGCGCGCGAGCAGCGCCAAATAGGCGTCCACCACGTCCCGCACATCAAGGAGCTCGCGCACCGGCTCGAGGTTCCCTACCGGCACCGTGGCCGCCCCCTGGCGGCCCGCCTCGCGGATGCGGCGGGCGAACGACGGGAAGGCGTATGTCCCAGTCTGGCCGGGCCCGGTGTGCGGGACGGGCCGTGCCACCACGACCCGGAGCTCGGTGCGCCGCGCCACCTCGCCAGCCGCGAGCTCGGCGGCCGCCTTGCTGGCGGCGTACGCGGAACGCGGCACGAGCGGGTCGGTCTCACGTCGGGGCCGGGGCTCCCCCGCCCCGTACACTTCGGCGGACGAGACCAGCAGCAGCAGCGGCGGGGCCGCCGCAAGCGACAGGTAGTGTGCCAGCCGCGCCGTGCCGGCGGCGTTCACCACCCAAGCAAGCCCCGGATCGCGCGCCGCGTCCCCCGCCGAGGCGAACCCGGCCAGATGCACCACCTGGCCTTGGGGCTCGCCGGCCAGGGCCGCGACGGTCGCGTCGTCCGCAAGGTCGAGCCGGCGCCAGTACACGGCGGCGCGCTCGGTGGCCGAGAGGATCCCAGGCGCCGGTGCGTCGGCCAGGCAACTCCCGGTCACGCGATGACCGGCCTGAAGCAGCGCCCGGCAGAGCCACTGACCGACGAAACCGTCGGCGCCGGTGACCAGGACGTTCACCGGCGGGAGAGCCGCTCGA
>DASYXP010000201.1:0-4446 GCA_035934835.1 Gemmatimonadales bacterium
CGACCCGCGACCCGCGACCCGCGACTCCCCCGAATCTTGCTCCATCCCCGCCCCGCTCCTAGATTTAGCCCCTTGACGGGCCCGCCGGCCCGGCCCCTTCGACCGCGAGGTCCCGTTGGATACCCAGACCCTGCAGAACGCGGCGCTGCTCGAGAAGTGCCGGACGTTCACCCGCGCCAACGAGATCAAGGCGGCCGGGCTCTACCCCTACTTCAAGCCGATCTCCGAGTCCGAGGACACGGTGGTCACGATCGAGGGGCAGAGGCGGATCATGCTGGGGTCCAACAACTACCTGGGCCTCACCCACCACCCGAAGGTCCTCGAGGCCGCCCAGCGCGCCCTGCACCGCTACGGCGCCGGCTGCACCGGCTCCCGCTTCCTCAACGGCACCCTCGACCTGCACCTGCAACTGGAGCACGAGCTGGCCCAGTTCGTCGGCAAGGAGACCGCGATGGTCTTCTCGACCGGCTACGGCGCCAACCTCGGGCTCATCTCCGGCCTCGTCGGGCGCGGCGAGACGGTCTTCCTCGACAAGTTCGACCACGCCTGCATCGTCGACGGCGCGCGGCTCTCCTACGGCGAGACCCAGCGCTTCAATCACGGCGACTACAAGGGACTCAACCGCCTCCTCGAGAAGCACGGCTCCACCACCGGCTCGATGATCATCGTGGACGGCGTGTACTCGATGGAAGGCACCGTCGCCGACATCCCCGAACTCGTCCGCCTGACCCGCAAGTACGGCAGCGTCCTGGCCGTCGACGACGCCCACTCCCTCGGCGTGATGGGCCCCAACGGCGAGGGCACCGGCGCGCACTTCGGGATGCAGGACGAGGTCGACATCATCGCCGGCACGTTCTCCAAGTCGCTGGCCTCGGTCGGCGGGTTCGTGGCCGGCACCGAGAACACCATCGACTACCTCCGCCACCACAGCCGCCCGTTCATCTTCACGGCGTCGCTGCCCCCGGCCAACACCGCCGGCGTGCTGGCCGCCCTCGAGGTGGTCAAGCAGGAACCCGAACGCCGCGAGAAGCTCTGGGCCAACACCAAGCGGCTCCACGAGGGCTTCCGGAACCTCGGCTTCGACATCGGCCCCACCGCCACGCCGATCGTGCCGGTGCTCATCGGCCCGATGGACAAGACCTTCATCATGTGGCGGAAGCTCTTCGACGCCGGCGTCTTCACCAACCCCGTCACCGCGCCGGCCGTCCCGCCGTCCCAGTGCCGGCTCCGCACCTCACTGATGGCCACCCACACCTTCGACCAGATCGACGAGTGCCTGGGCGCCTTCGGACGCATCGGAAAGGAACTGGGGGTCATCTGAGCACGGTCACCATCCGGCCCGTCGTCACCAAGGCCGACCTCAAGCAGTTCATCGACCTGCCCTACCAGCTCAACGCGCGGGACCCCAACTGGGTCCCGCCGTTGCGTATGGACGTCTCCACCATCCTCGACCGGAAGAAGAACCCGTTCTTCGAGCATGCCGTGGCCGAGTACTTCCTGGCCGAGCGGGACGGGCGGGTCGTCGGCCGGGTGGCGGCCAACCACAACTTCCTCCACAACTCGACCCACGAGGACAAGGTCGGCTTCTTCGGCTTCTTCGAGTCGATCGATGACCAGGCCGTGGCCGACGCCCTCCTCAAGGCGTCCGAGGACTGGATCCGGGGGCGCGGCCTCGACACGTTGCGGGGACCCGCCTCGTTCTCGGTCAACGACGAGTGCGGCCTCCTGGTCGACGGCTACGACACTCCCAATACCCTGATGATGCCGCACAACCCCACGTACTACCAGCGCCTCCTGGAGCGGTCGGGGTTCGTGAAGGCCAAGGACCTCCTGGCGTATCAGGGCGGTGCGCTCGACCGGGTGGTGCCCACGCCGGAACGGCTGGTGCGCGCAGTCAACATCATCATGCAGCGCAATGGGATCACTCTCCGCCAGATCGACATGTCGCGTTTCGAGGCGGAGGTGGACCTGATCAAGAAGTTGTACAACCAGTCGTGGGAGAAGAACTGGGGCTTCGTCCCGATGACCGACCACGAGATCGAGCACCTGGCCAAGCAGTTCAAGCCGGTGGTCATCCCGGAGCTCGTGGTCTTCGCCATCAAGGACGGCCAGGCCATCGGCTTCGGCCTGGCCCTGCCCGACCTCAACGAGGTCCTCCGCACCAACCGCAACGGGAACCTGATCCCGGCCCTCTTCAAGATCCTCTGGAAGCTCAAGACCAAGAAGCTCACCCGCGCCCGCATCCCCCTCCTCGGCGTGACCCGCGAGTTCCGCGGCCTCGGCATCGACTCGGCCCTTTACCACTGGATCTGGTCCAAGGCCGGCGAACGGGGCATCGGCTGGGGCGAGGGGGGCTGGATCCTCGAGGACAACCCCGGGATGAACCTGGGACTCCAGAAGATGGGATTCACCGTCTACAAGACCTACCGGATGTACGACCGGCCGGTACGGCCTGCCCCCGCTAAGCCCTAAGCCCTAAGCCCTAAGCGCTTAGGGAGTAGGGCTTAGGGCTCAGAGCTCAGGGTTTGGCCACGTGATCGCTTCCCTTCCATGAACATCCTCCTCACCGGCGCCACCGGATTCGTCGGCGGCCACGTGGCCGACCGCCTCGCGGCCGCGGGGCACCGCGTCACGGCGCTGGTGCGCTCGCCCGGGCGCGCCGAACGGATCGCGGCCCTCGGCATCGCCCTCGTCCCGGGCGACCTGGACGACCACGCGGCCCTGCGCCGCGCGGCTTCGGGCCAGGACGCCGTCTGCCACGTGGCGGCGCTCACCGGCGCGGTCGACGAGGCGGAATTCCTCCACGCCAACCGGGACGGCACGGCCAACCTGCTCCGGGCCGTCGAGGCGGCGGCGCCGACGGCCCGTTTCGTCTACGTGAGCTCGATGGCCGCCGGCGGACCGGCCAGGCGCGGCCTGCCCCGCACCGAAGGCGAACCGGATACGCCGGTCACGATGTACGGCCGCAGCAAGCTTGCGGGTGAGGTCGTCACCCGTGGCGGCGCCCTGCCGTGGGTCATCCTCCGCCCTCCCACGGTGTACGGCCCCCGCGACCGCGACAACCTGCTGGTCCTCTTCAAGGCTGCCCGGCGCGGCGTGGCCCCGGTGTTCGGCGACGGCTCGATGGAACTCTCGGCGGTGCACGTGGTCGACCTGGCCGATGCGGTGGTCCGCGGCATCGAGGCGCCGGGGATCACCGGCCGGATGTACTACGTCAACCATCCCGAAGTGGTCACCAGCCGACAGTTGGTCACCGAGGTCGCGACCGCGCAGGGCACCCGGGTGCGCATCATCCCGCTGCCGGAGTTCCTTGCCCGCGCGACCCTCGGCGCCATCGGGACCGCCGCTGCCATCCTTCGCTGGAAGACCATCCTGCGCTACGACAAGGCCAACGAGTTCTACCAGGAGGCGTGGACCGCCGATCCATCCGCGTTCATCGCGGCCACCACCTGGGCGCCGGCGTTCGACCTGCGCCGGGGTCTCGCCGACACCTGCCGGTGGTATCGCGACGCAGGGTGGCTGTGACCGACCCCGCCGCGGCGCGCACCTACCGCCCGGTCGACGCGATCACCGCCGGCTACGCGATCATCGTGGCGATGGTGGCCCTCCACGAGGCGCCCACCGCCCCCGGGTGCTGGTGGGTGGCCGGGGCCCATCTCCTCATCCTGCCCCTCATCTGGCTGGTGCGCCGCCCCGGACTCGGCCGGCTCGGCCGGTTCGTGGCGGAGGTGTACCCGATCGCGCTCATCACCGGGCTCTATACCGCGCTCGACGTGCTGCGCGGACCGACGCGCCCCGCGGTGCACGATGCGCTCATCCAGCGCTGGGAGGCCGCGATCTTCGGCGGCCAGCCGAGCCGGGACTGGTGGCGGGCCCACCCGAGCCTGTTCTGGTCGACGGTGCTGCATGGCGCATACTTCATGTACTACGCGATCGTGCCGCTCCCGGTGCTCTGGTTCTGGATCCGGCGGGACCTGGTGGCGCTCCGGCGGACGGTGCTCCTCGAGATGGCGACGTTCGTGTTCTGCTACCTCTGGTTCGTCTTCTTCCCGGTGGCCGGGCCGTACTACGAGTTCGCGCGCCCGACGGGCGCCTTCGTCCAGACGTTCACCGCCCGGCTGGTCTACGGGGCGCTCGCGACCGGGAGCTCGTACGGCGCGGCCTTCCCCTCCTCCCACGTGGCGGCCTCCGTGGCCGCGGCGGGCGCGGCCTGGCTCGGCGACCGGCGCCTGGGCGGCGTGCTGATCGTCTTCGCGGCGCTCCTGACCGTGGCGACGGTCTACTGCCAGATGCACTACGCGGTCGACGCGTCCGCGGGACTGCTCGTGGGTTCAGCGGCCGTGTGGTCGGTCGCAAGACGTAAGACGTGAGACGTCATGGATACGAAGTAAGAAGTAAGAAGGGAGGGGAGGAAAAGTGGGAGTGAAAGGGAAAAAGGAAGAAGGA
>DASYXP010000204.1:0-5853 GCA_035934835.1 Gemmatimonadales bacterium
CCAGGCTCACCCACCCGGTGTAGAGAGGCCACACCGATCCGAGGTGGTATCCCGCCGGGTCGAAGAGCGGGTCATCGGTCGGGATCATCCGCACGCCCCACGGCGCGCTGAACCGCTCCCCCGCCACCGCGTCATACCACGCGCCGGCCTCGGCGGGCGGCACGAGGCCCAGGAGGATCGGCACGCTCAGCATCGCCGTGCGCCGCACCTGGGGCGTGCCATCGTCCATCAGTCCCAACGCCCACTCGCCATCGACCCGGAGGCGGCGCCGCGCAGCGGCCCGTGCGCGCCGCGCCCGCTCCGCCATCTCGGCGGCGAGGGCCGCGTGGCCCAGCGCCTCCGCCACCGGCTCCAGGGCTTCGAGCGCCGCGATCCAGCAGGCCACGTTGTAGAGCGTCACCGCAGCGCCGCCCAGCGGGCCGTGCTCGATCCAGCCGTGGCCCACCCGCCGGTTCTCGATCAGGCCGCTGTCGTCCCGGTCGGTCGAGCGCACGAACCGGTACGCGCGGACGATCGCTTCCCAGTGGCGCTCGAGCGTGGCGAGGTCGCCGGTCCACGCCGCGTACCGGCCCGCCAGGAGCAGATAGAGCGGCGTGCTGTCGGCGGCGTCATAGTGGGCCAGGCCGCTGGTGGTGTACTCGTGCAGGACCTTCCCGGTCACGTCCTGCGTGGCCGAGAGGAACTTGAGCGTGTCGCGCACCGGTTCCCGCAGGCCGGCGGCCAGCATCGCGAAGCCGGTCCAGCAGGAATCCCGGCCGAAATACCAGGCGTATCCCGGGCGGCCGTCGCCCCAGCCGGGACGGGACGCGGCGTGGCCCGCCAGCAGCGAGCGCCCCACCCGGGGCGTGCCGGCCAGGAAGGAGTCCATCCGGCACTTGGCCCAGTCGAAGGCGCGGTCGAGCGACGGGTCGCCCGTCGCGAGGCGCACACCGTAGCCGTCGAGCTGCTGCGCATGCTGGGTCCGCTGCGACTGGACCCCCGCGAATCGTTTCTGGTCGAGCGCGCGGAGCGTGCGCTCCAGGTCGGCGTCATCCGACGCGGCGGCCACCAGCACGCGGAGCGGACCCGCACCGGAGAGCTGGACCCGGACCGCCGTTCCCTGCCCCGGCGCCACCTGCACCGTCCCGCCCCACACGCCGACCACCACCTGCGCGGCGGCACCTTCGGCGCCGACCCAGGCGCGTTGACGGTCGGCGCTGACGGAATAGCGAAGGTCGCCGAGCGCACCGGCCGGATAGGGCCACATCAGCCGGAGGTCGGTCGTGAAGCTCGCCTGCACGGGCGTGCCCGTGGCGACGTCGATGTCCCAAAGGAGTGCCGGGTGCTCGAGCGCGGTGGTCCACCGCTCCACACCGCCCGCCGCCAGGACACGACCGACCTGGTCGGGGGCGATCCGTGCCGTGACTCCGCGGGCCGGCAGGCCGCCCACGGACACCTCGACGTCGCGGACCACCCGGTGCGGATGGGCCCATGCCTCGCGAAGACCCTCCCGCTCGCTCCCGACCAGGAGCATTCGGCGGCCCGCCAGGGTCCAGGGATCATCGGCGCCCGCGCCGCTCTCCAGGCGGAGCGGCGAGCGGGACTCCTGCCAGACGCCGGTCAGGTCGGGCACCTCGACCGGCGGAAGGAGGTCGTCGATCCGCGCCCGGCCTCCCGGTGCAGGCCAGGTGCTCGACATCGCGGTCCGCCGCGGGCCGGGGATCGCCTCGCCCGCCACGGCGTTCGCGACGAGCGCCCGGAGCTGCGGGGCCAGGAGCGTGTCCGCCGCATTGAAATGGGTGTAGGCGCCGATCGCGAGGACGCCCCCCGCGCCGATCCCCTGCTCCCAGGCGATGACCCGGTCGGCGTTCAGGTGGATGAACGACCGCTCCACCGCGACCACCCGACCCTCCGCCGGCCGCGCCTGGCGGTACGTCACCCAGTCGAACGCTTCCCCTTCCGTCGGCGCCCAGGTGTACGTGCCCTGGTGCAGGCCCTCGAAGAGCGGGTGCGGGCCGAACCCCGCGAGTCCGCGCACGTGGGGGAACGCGACGAACGAGCGGAACTCCTCGAACCAGAACTCATCGTCGGCGTGATGCCAAGCGCCGGCCCGTCGCTCGTCCGGCGCCACCGATTCGAGGCCGAGGGCCGAAGGGATGAGTGTCGCGGCGCCGGTGCAGAGGAGCCGGCCGCCCCGCTCCAGCCACGGCACCAGCGCCGGGTCGGGCGGGACCGGGCCGTGGAGCCACACCACGTCCGAGTTGACCAGCGGGATCGCCGCGACCCCGGCGTAGCAGTGCGACGCGACCTCCCGGAGCCCGGCGAGCCAGCGCCACGCGGCATCGCCCTCCTCGCCGGGGCCGACGAACGCCACCCGCCTCACCAGCGCACCTCCGAGGGAGCCCCGATGCGCCCGGTGGCGCCGACCTTGCCGTCGACCCGGGCCCGGTACCGGCCCGACGAGACCTCGACGTCGATGCGGTGCCCCGCCACGCGAACTCCCGAGAGCCGCACCGGCACCCCGAACGGCATCGGGTCGAAGACCACGCCCTCCTCGCCCATCGGAAGCACGCCGGCGACGTGGCGCACGATCAGGTCATTGACCCACGAGTGCTGGTAGTCGTCGACGCCGCGGTACACGCTCCCCCGGCCGTTGTACGGGTGGTAGTGCTCGAAGCTGTTGGGGCGGAGCGGATCCTGGTCGAAGCTCATCATCCGGATGAACTTCCCCAGCAATTCCACCAGCTTCGGCGCCCACGCGGGCCGGTGGAGGCGCACCACCCGCGCGAGCGCGTCGGTGACGTGGCTGTTGGTCATCGGCCACACCCGGCCGTTCCACGGGCAGACGTGGCGCTTCCCCTTCCAGCGCGCGTCCGGGTCGAAGAGCGGGTCGTCGACACTCGAGCTCGGCACCGGCCACGGGGTCCAGAACTCCCGGCGGTCGAAGAGGTGCCGTCCCATTCCGTCGATATGCGTGTCGTCCACGAGGTCGGTGAGGTACGGATAGAAGCACACCGCCGCCTTGACGCCGGTGCGCCGCCCGGTGCGGGGGTCGACGTCGCTGAACATCTGCGCGCCGGGGTCCCACATCGGGCCCCGGACCGCCGCGCGGGTCCGGTCCGCGAGCGCGCGCCAGACGCCGGCGGCGCGCGCCTCCGGCGCCAGCCGCGCCAGCAGGAGATAGAGCCGGTAGGCGTAGACGGTCACGTCGATGCCCTTGAGCCGGATCCGCTCGTCCCAGCCGTACCGATCTGCGTCGGGGTCCACCGCCTGGTAACGGGACATGTACTCCTGGCCGGTCTCGAACTGGTCCACCACGTCGATCATCCCCGACCCTTCGGCGTCGCGGGTGTCGGTGAGCCAGGTCGCGTAGCGCGCGAGCTTCGGATAGAGGGCCCGCGCCCACCGCGGATCGGGATGGATGTCGAGGACGTCCTCGACGGCCCCGCCCCAGTCGGCGTGGTAGAAGTCGGTGCGCGTCAGGTGATCGAGATAGACCCGCCCCGGCACATTGCCGTCAGGGGTCTGGTGGTCGAAGAAGGTGTCGATGACGCCCTGTGATTCCGCCGCCGCGTGCCGCCAGCGGAGCTCACGGGCGTGACACATCGCCGAGTAGCTGATCGGCTGGTGGAAGAAGCCTGGTCCCTCGCAGACCGTCGACGTCCGGCACTGGCCCGTCCCCGCAGGCACGGAGTGCAGCCGGAGTCCCCACCAACGGTGACCCCAGAACGAGGTGAAGTGCCGGTCACCACTCCGGAGCGACGGGCCGCCTCTGAGCCAGCGTTCCCACCCCTCCGCGGCCAGGTGGGCCGCGCTCCCCCGGGGCGACGGTGCTCGGGGCACGCCGACGCCGAGCGGCGTGACCCGCACCGACGCCGAGAGCGACGCTGCCCCTCGGGCGGCGATCCGCAGTCGCCGGTGGAGCGCGACGTACACCGCACCGGTCCGGTCGATGCCTTCCAGTCGAAGAGATCCCGACAGGCGCCGCCGGCCGGGCCACGTGTCATAGAAGGGCGTCAGGTCGAATCGCGGCGCGGCGCCGCTCAGCTCGCTCCTCACCGCCTCCCGACCGGTGGCGCCGTCGAGCGCGTAATCGAGCGCGAACTCCCGCGACTCCTCGGCCCAGTCGGTCACTTCCCGCACGAGGCGCAATCCGCCATTCGAAGCGGTCGCCCCGCGCGGCCCGACCGACTCCCCCGCGACGACTGCCCAGAGGACCACGTCGAGCTCGATCGTCCGGCGGGTGCGGTTGGTGATCGACCACTCCGACACCAGGCGCCGGTCGCCGGGGGCGGACCGGGTCTCGACCGCCGCCACCCCGGGCCACGCATAATCGAGCTGGAGCGCCGTGGGGGTCCAGCGGAGGCGCCGCGCGCGGAGAAGATCGGCGTTGCCGTCGGGGCCCACGAAGCTCAGGGCAAAGAGGGGCTGCAGGGCGTACTGGAGGAAGTGCGCTTCGTCCCAGAATCCCGGCGTATCGTGCCAGGCCGGAAAGCGCGGCGTCCAGGCGAGGCCGTCACCTGAGCCGAGGGACACCTTGTCGTGGCGCGCCGACGCGGGGGCGGAAGGACGCATCGAGGAACGGGGGGATGGGCGGTGGCCGGCCTGGGCGCTGCTACGCGCGCGCCAGGCGGTCCGCCGACAACTTGGTCAGCTCGGCCACCAGCTCGGCCGTGTTCCGCTTGTGGCCGAGATCGCTCTCATTGTGGGTCCATCGGACGATGCCCTGCTTGTCGATCAGGACGTAGGCCCGGCTGGCGAAGAACCGGTCTTCGATCAGGACGCCGTACCGCCGGCTCACGTCGCGCTTGAAGTCGCTCAGGAGGTCGACCGTCATCCGCTCCTGGGCCTTGAAGGCCTTCAGGGTCGGGACCGAGTCGACGCTGATGGGGAGCACGACCGTGTCGTTCGCCTGGAACTGCGAGTAGTCGGTGCTGAACTCGCAGAGCTCCGCCGTGCAGGTGCTGGTGAACGCCAGCGGAAAGAAGGCCAGCAGCACGTTCCGGCCGCGGAGGGCGGACAGCGTGACGTCGGCGCCGGAGGTCGATGGGAGCGTGAACTCCGGCGCCGGGGTGCCGACTGCGGGGAGCGACTGGGCGGTCACTTGCCGAAACGCTTCGCGACGGCGTCCCAGTTGACGACGTTCCACCACGCCGCCAGGTAATCGGGGCGGCGGTTCTGGTACTTGAGGTAGTAGGCGTGCTCCCAGACGTCGCAGCCCATCACCGGGAAGCGCCCTTCCATCAGCGGGCAGTCCTGGTTGGGCATGCTCTCGATGACGAGCGCCCCTTCCCGGGTGCGTGCCAGCCAGGCCCAGCCGGAGCCGAAGCGGGAGACGCCGGCCTTCTGGAACTGCTCCTTGAACTTGTCGAAGGAGCCGAAGGTCTTGTCGATGGCCTGGGCGAGCGGCCCGGTCGGCGCCTTGGCGCCGCCGGCGGCCATGATCTCCCAGAACATCGTGTGGTTGTAGTGCCCGCCACCGTTGTTGCGCACGGCGGCCTGGATCGCATCCGGCACGCTGCCCAGGTCGGAGATCAGCGCCTCGAGCGACTTCTGCTGGAGGTCGGCCTTCCCCTCGAGGGCAGCGTTCAGGTTGTTGACGTAGGCGGCGTGGTGCTTGTCGTGGTGGATCTGCATCGTCTGCGCGTCGATGTGCGGCTCGAGCGCGTCGGCGGCGTACGGGAGGGGCGGAAGGGTGAACGGCATTGGCGCGGCTCCTGCGTCGAGGTGTCGAGTGCTGGGTGCTGGGTGCTAGGTGCTAGGTGCTAGGTGCTAGGTGCTAGGTGCTAGGTGCTAGGTGCTAGGTGCTAGGTGCTAGGTGCTAGGTGCTAGGTGCTAGGTGCTAGGTGCTAGGTGCTAGGTGCTAGGTGCTAG
>DASYXP010000222.1:0-4311 GCA_035934835.1 Gemmatimonadales bacterium
AACTCAGGGGACGACTTGACCCCGGTGGTCGGTCCCGTGCTTCCATTGGTGCTGCAAGCCTGGGCCAGCATCAGCGAGATGACCGCAAGCCCGGCGTGTATGCGTCGATGGATCATGTCAGCGACTCCCCTCAGGAGGACAAGTCATTGCCGATCAGGATCGCTGAACACACTCAGTCCTCCTGCCGCCGCCGCAGCTCCCGCACGTCCTCCCGCACCCCGGCCACCATCTCGCCCACGAACCCCGCGGCGAAGAGCACGGTGCCGGTGATGACCATCGTCTCGACCAGGTTGAGGAGCGGCCGGAACCCGATCCCGTAGCCGAACCGCAGCACCAGCGCCACCAATCCGGCCAGGAACCCCACGAGGAAGAGCAGCGCGCCCACGACGCCGAAGAACAGCATGGGCTTCCGGCCGAAGCGGAGCTGGAACCAGACCGAGAGCAGGTCGAGGACCCCCACGGGGATCCGGGACCAGCCGAACTTGGAGACACCCGCCTGCCGGGGGTGGAGCGGCACCGGCACCGACGTCAGCCGGAATCCTTCCGACGCGGCGATGACCACCATGAAACGGTGCCAGTCGGGGCGGAACGGCACGTTGGCCATCACCTCGCGGCGCCACGCCTTGACCGAGTTGAGGTCGGTGACCCGCACGCCGAAGAGCCAGCGGCAGAGGACGTTGTAGACGCTCGAGACGAAGGCCTTCTCGTACTTCCCCTGCTTGGTCCCGGTCACGATGTCGGCGCTGCCGTCCAGGATCGGCGCCACGAGCGCCGGCACGTCGGACGGGAGGTACTGCAGGTCGGCCGGATAGAAGACATGCACCCGCCCCTGCGCCGCCTCCCCCGCTGACCGGAGCGCCTCTGCGATCCCCCGCTGCCGGCGGTGCGTCACGCGCCGCACGAACGGATGGGCGGCCTCGAGCTCGCGCAGCACACCGGCGGTCCCATCGGTCGATCCGTCGTCGACGATCACCACCTCGAAGGAGAATCGCGCCGGGCCCAGCGCCTCCCCGCACTGGCGCACGAACTCCGGCAGGTTCTCGGCCTCGTCCTTGGCCGGGACGAGGAGGCTCACGTCGATGGTCGGGGTCATACGCGCTTCCTCATCCGCGCGGGAAGGATGCCGAGCTGGTCGCGGTACTTGGCCACGGTGCGGCGCGCGATCTGCACGCCCTGCTCCTGGAACTGGTGCACGATCTGCTGGTCGGTCAGCGGGTCGCTGGCATTCTCCTCCGCCACCATCTTCTGCAACTTGGCCCGGATGGCCCGGGCGCTCGCGTCCTCGCCCGACGTGGTGCCGAGCCCGCTGGAGAAGAAGTACTTGAGCGGGAAGACGCCGCGCGGGGTCTGGGCGTACTTGTCGTTCGTCACCCGGCTCACGGTGGACTCGTGCATGTCGATGACGTCCGCGACCTCGCGGAGCGTCAGGGGCTTCAGGTACTCGACGCCCTTCTCGAAGAACTCGCGCTGCCGGTCGACGATGAAGTTCATGACCTTGAGCATCGTCTGCCGGCGCTGCTCGATGGCCTGGATCATCCACTGCGCGCTGTTGAGCTTGCTGGAAATGAACTCCTTCTGCTCGGCGTCCATCCCCTTCTTGTCCCGCGCCACTTCCTGATAGGCGCGGCTCAGGCGGAGGCGCGGCACCCCGGAGTCGTTGAGCGTCACGCGATAGCGCCCGTCCACCTTGTCGACGATGAGGTCGGGGATGACGTAGCCGTCGGGGCGCGCCGAATACCGCAGGCCCGGCTTCGGGTCGAGCTTGGTGAGCTGGTCGGCGGCCGCCTGCACTTCCGCGGGCCCCACGTCGAAGCGGCGGGCCAGGTCGGCCCACTTGTGGGCCGCCACCTCGCTGAAGGCGTCGGCCACCAGCCGGTACGTCAGGGACTCCCTGAGCCCGCGGTCGGCGAGCTGGAGCAGGATGCATTCCCGCAGGTCGCGCGCCCCGACGCCGGGCGGGTCGAGGCGCTGGAAGATCGCCAGCATCTCCTCACCCTCGCCCAGCGTGAATGGCGGCACCTCCGGCAACGTCCGCCCCGCCTCCTCGGCCGCGGCCATCCGCTCGGCCAGGAGCTCGTTGGCGCCTGCCACCACCTCGTCCACCGACCCGGTGAGGTAGCCATCGTCGCCGATCGAGCCGAGGAACTCCTCCGCCAGCAGCCGCTGGCGGGGGGAGAGCTCCAGGAGGTCCAGCTGGTCGCGGAGATGGTCGTCGAGGTCGCGCTGGTCGACCGACACCGGCTCGGTGTACTCCCGCTCCTCGTATGCCGAGGACTGCGCGCCCCCGACGTCGAAGCCGTTCAGGAGGATCTCCTCCCAGTCCATCTCCTCCTTCTTCTGCTCCTCTTCCTTCTGCTCCGCCTGGGTCTCCGCCGGCAGCTCCTCATCCTCGGGCTCCAGCAGCTCGAGGAACGGGTTGGCCATCAGCTCCTGCTTCAAGTGCTGCTGCAGGTCCATCATCGGCATGTAGAGCAGGTCCATCGCCTGGTAGAGGCGCGGATTGATCCGGAGCTCCTGCCGGAGGCTCGTGTGCTGGGAGAGCCCGCCCTTCATCCCGCCCGCTCCGAGAGCCGGGCCCGCAGCCGGCTGGTGAGCGTCGGGCCGAAGTAGAGCTGCGCCACCCGATCGTCGAAGACGAGGTCCTGGACGGAGCCCTCCACCTGGACCTTCCCCTCGAACATGATGTAGGCCCGGTCGACGATGTCGAGCGTCTGCTCGACGTTGTGGTCGGTGATGAGCACGCCGATCCCGCGGTGGCGAAGGCCGGCCACGATGGTCTGGATGTCGTGCACGGCGATCGGGTCGACGCCGGCGAAGGGCTCATCGAGCAGCATGAACTTGGGGCCGCTCACCAGCGCCCGGGTGATCTCCAGACGGCGCCGCTCGCCGCCGGAGAGCGCGTACGCCTTGCTGTGGCGGAGGTGCTTGATCGACAATTCGTCCAGCATCGTCTCGAGGCGCCGCTGTCGCTCGGCCGCCGGGAGCGGCAGGGTCTCCAGCACCGCCATCACGTTCTCCTCGACCGTCAACCGCCGGAAGATCGACGGCTCCTGCGCCAGGTACCCGATGCCGGCGCGGGCCCGTTCGTACATCGGCGCCCGGGTGATGTCCCGCCCGTCGAGCATCACGTGCCCGGCGTCGGCCAGGATGAGGCCGGTGAGGAGGTAGAAGGTCGTGGTCTTCCCGGCCCCGTTCGGGCCCAGCAGGCCCACGATCTCGCCCTGGCGGACTTCGACGCTCACGTCGTTGACGACGGCGCGCCGCTTGAACGATTTCATCAGGCCCCGGCCGCCGAGCACGCTCGGCCGTTCCACCACCACCGGTGTGCCGCCGCTGTCGCGATGGAATCCGCTCCGCGCCGCCAGCCGGAACCGGATGGCCGTGCCATCCCGGTCCAGGGCGGCGGCGGACCACCACCAGGGCGCGGCCGCGACCGCCTGGAGCCCCGGATCCCAGGTGATCCACCCCGCCTCCACCAGTCGCGGCAGCACCGACTGCCCGAGGTTCTCGCGGATCTGGTCGCCGCTGAGGTCGAGCTGCGCAACGCCACCCTCGGGCTCAACGGCGGCGTACGCGGTCCGGAACGCCGTCACCAACTCGCCGAGCGGGGCGCGGCCGTCGGCAGCTGCGGTGCGGACCAGCGCCTCAAGCGCCACGGCGAGCGCCGGCTCGCTCCCGACCAGGCCGTCCAGCGGGAACTCGCTCATCGTCCGGTCCTCAGGGCCCGGAGCGAATCGGCCCTCAGCGAATCCGCCTTGGCGGAATCGGGCGGCGCGCACACCGGTTCGATCTGGACACCGTCGACCTTCCCGTGGACTTCGACCCGGTCCAGGTCGTTCCCGCCGGGGCGGAAGATCAGCACGATCTGTTGTCCGCGGATGTAGCTCACCGGCGACCCGGGGCACGTGCCGCTCGGCGCCAGCAGGTGGTACGAGCGCGCATCGTGGCGCGCCTCGACCCGGGAGAGCACTGACTGCGCCTTGCCGGCCGAGTCGCGGTGGACGAAGTCCGCCACCACGGTGTCGCCCCAGAGCTGGTCACGCTCGTGGGTCACCGAGTCCACCGCGCCGCCGACCCACGCCCGGCCGAACGCCCGCGCCTGCTTGAGCGCCTGGTCGGGCGTGTCGATGGCCAGGGAATCAGCGACGATGTCCCGCCCCGGCGAGGCCGCCCGCGGCCGGAGGCTGTCGCCCCAGGCGTACGTCTCGACGAGGTGCTGCTGGTCGAGCCGAAGGGCGATGGTGTCGGCCAGGAGGTCCCAGTCGGGGTTGACGGCGTGGGCGTGGCCGGTCGAGCGGACGCCGGTCAGCT
>DASYXP010000240.1:0-1951 GCA_035934835.1 Gemmatimonadales bacterium
CGCATCGCCTGCGACTCCACCGTCTCGCGCGTGCTGCTCGCCGGCTCGGTGGTGAGCGACGTCGGTCGGGCGACGCGGGTGGTCTCGGCGCCGGCGCGGCGGGCGCTGCGGGTGAGAGACATGGGCTGCCGGTTCCCCGGCTGCGACCGCCAGGTCGACTGGTCGAGTCCGCACCACATCGTCGCCTGGTCGAGAGGTGGGCCGAGCAACCTGGCCAACCTGGTGCTGCTCTGCTACTTCCATCACCGGCTGGTGCATGAGGGCGGCTGGCAGGTGATCAGGTCGGGTCGCGAGCTTCGCTTCCTGCCGCCGGAGCGGGTGGTGATGAGGCGGGCGCGCGGGCCGGGCGTGCGCTGGGCGGCCTGAGCGCACGCCATTTGGCGACGCCTCCCCCTGACAATATGGTGATGACCCGCGCCGTCGAGGAGCTCGGCCTCGAGAAGGCGGCCGGCGTCCGAACTGCCTGACCCCATGTCGTGGGAGTGGCGTCTAAGACAACCCGGCGCCGGCGACTAAGCAGCCCACCTCACGCCCGGCCCGCGCGCCCGCCGCATCACGACCCGCTCCGGCGGCAGGAAGCGAAGCTCCCGACCCGACCTGATCACCTGCCAGCCGCCCTCATGCACCAGCCGGTGATGGAAGTAGCAGAGCAGCACCAGGTTGGGCAGGTTGCTCGGCCCGCCTCTCGACCAGGCGACGATGTGGTGCGGACTCGACCAGTCGACCTGGCGGTCGCAGCCGGGGAACCGGCAGCCCTTGTCCCTCACCCGCAGCGCCCGCCGCGCCGGCGCCGAGACCACCCGCGTCGCCCGCCCGACGTCGATCACCACCGAGCCGGCGAGCAGCACCCGCGAGACGGTGGAGTCGCACGCGATCCGCTCCAGGCTGCGCGTCGAGATCGGCAGCGAGTGCTCGAGCTCGGCCGGCGGCGCGCCGAGCTCACACTTCAGGCCCTCCAGCGTCGTGGTCACGCTGACATGCGGCCTCACCCCGTTGCGCCGAGGCAAATGGCCTCGATCCATCGCGTGCAGAGCCAGCTCACCCGCCGCATCGGCCATCCGCTGGGAGCGGGTCCGCTCGTCCTCCGCTCCCTGGCGCCGGGCCAGGCCGTCGAGCGCGGTCTTGAGCGCCGCCCCACCGAGGGGGTCGAGCACGCCGTCGATCGCGTGCATGCCGTCGGCCAGCAGGCTGATGTGGAGCCGGCGCCGGCTGAAGTCGGCCTCGGCCTCGGCGAAGAAGCCGTCGGGGTTGGCGATGTGCCAGGCGTAGCGGCAGAGCTTGCGCAGCCCGGAGACCGAGTACTCCCGCGCGTAGCCGAGCATCTCCTCCTCGTCGAAGCACTCCGCCTTCTCGCCCAGCCGCTCCCGCAGGTGGCAGAGCGCGGAGGCGGATTGATAAGAGATCTCGCCCGAGCCAAGCGCCGCCGCCACCCGAGGCAGCGACTCCAGTTGCGCGCCGACGCAGAGGCGGTCGAAGGCAGAGGTCACCGACATGGCGCAGGTGCGAGAGATCCAGGAGGCGGCCGTGATATTGCCGGAGACGAGATGCTCACCCGTCTTCTCGGCCTCCCTGGCTACGGCTGAGAAGTCACCCTCGAGGGCGTCGATGGCGACGCGATAGTCCTTTAGATCGACAGCCCGCTCGTCACGCGCCAAAAACTCGCGAATCGCCGCCTGGAGCCTCGCGAGGGGTGTTCCCCCTTCCCCCGACATGAGAGAAGTCTAGCAAACAAACGTTCGAATGTCAACCCCTTATTTACACGACCCCGCCCACCAGACGTCCTTCCAGCCACCCAAACCCCACCCCAACTCCCTCTTCCCAGTCTTCTTTCTTCCCTGTGCTCAGCCTCGAAGCGCCGCCGCCGCCGCCTCCCAACACAACCGATGCCCGCTCACGCTGTCCTCGCGCTTGAAGCGCACGACGACCATCGTGGGGGTGGGCGCGGCGATCG
>DASYXP010000260.1:0-6367 GCA_035934835.1 Gemmatimonadales bacterium
AAGGCGTCCTTCCGCTTCTTCTCCCGGTGGATGAGCTGCGGCGCGGAGTCGCCGCCTTCCAGCAGCTCGATCCACTGCACTTCGACCGGCTCGCCGTGGATCCCGGCAAAGCGGACCCGGTACTGCGCGGCCCGGTCGATGTGCGGGGTGAGGTCCACCTCGAAGCGATCGCCGGTCCACCCGCCGATGACGTCGTCGCCGGTGAGCTCGGGCTGGGTGTTCCAGGTCGTCGGCGGTTCGGCGCCGGTATTGTACACGGCGAACCGCCGGACCTGGGGCTTTCCGTCCGAGTGATGGACCTGGAGCCGGAGCGCATCGGCCACGACGCCGCCGATGGGCTGGATGCGCTTGTGGCCGATGGCGGTGCCGGCGCCGATGACGCGCCACTTGCCGTCGATGCGCGCCTCGATCTCGTAGGTCCGCACCCGCTCGCCCTGGGAGATGTCCTCCTGCAGCACGACGTGATCCACCCGCCGCTCCACCCCGAACTCGACGGTCAGTTTCTTTCCACGCCCGGCCACCTCCGCCACGGGCGAGCCGAAGCGGTGCCGGATGAGGTCGCCGAACTCCCTGGCGCGCGCGGCGTCCGCCGCCGGGATCCGGCCGCTCCGGTCGGGGGGGAAATTGACGAGGAGCTGCGTCCCGTGCCCCACGGACCGGTAGTAGATCTCGACCAGCGCATCGAGCGAGAGCAGGTCCTTCTCGTTGGTGGTGCTCCAGAACCAGTCGGGGCGGCGCACCGACACGTCGGCCTCGACCGGGCGCCACACCTCGCCATCGGGATCGCCCTCGAGCGCGGTGGCGCTACCGTCGAGCGCGTCCTCCACGGAGAGCGAGTTCCAGCAGGGGTACGGTGCAAAGCCGTCCTCGTTCCCCACCCAGCGGATGGTGGCCTGCGGCCCCTGGAACACCATCGCCCCGGGCTGCAACTTCGCGACGATGTCGCCGGTCGGGACAACGCTGTTGCCGTCGAGCCAGAGTTCGACGATGGGCCCGTAGCGGCCGAGCACCTCGGTGAGCTGTTCCCGATAGATGGCGTTGTACGCGGCCTGGGCTTCGGGGGTCTTGCAGCGGCCGCTCACGCCGGCGCCGTGCTTGTCGTCGCGCGGGCTCAGGTAGACACCGAGCCCGAGCCCGCGCTCCTTGCACGCGTGGGAGAGGTCGGCCATCGCATCGCCCCGGCCGCCCTTCCACGGGGAGTTCTTGATGGAGTAATCGGTGGTGTCGGTCTGCCAGAGGCAGTACCCGCCGGCGTGCTTGGCCACCAGCACCACGTACTTCGCGCCGAGCGACAGCGCCACGTCGGCCCACTGCTCGGCGTCGATGTTGGTCACGACGTCCTCGGGGGAGAGCGAGAGGTCGTCGTACTCCTTGTCGGTCCAGGTGTTGGGGGCAAGATGGACGAACATCCCGAGCTCGAGGTCCTGCCAGGCCACCTGCTGCGGCGTGGGGAGGGCCGGCTTCCGGCTCGCGAACCCGGCCGCGGAGCCTGCGACACCCCGGGGGCGCGCGAGGACCGACGCCGCGGCCATCGTGGCGAGGAAGGTGCGACGGTGGACCTCACCCCCCGACCCCCTCTCCCGTAAGGGAGAGGGGCCATGGGGTGAGGTCGGTCCGTCCCGCCGATCACTTGATGACAAGGAGCCACCCCTTTCCGGGGACCATCGGGATCGGGTCGTCCACCTTGAACGTGGCCACCGGCTGGAACTTCTCGATGGCAGGCGCCGAGATCGTGGCGTGCCGGGGATCGAGGCCGAGCGCCTTCCAGTCGATGGAAAGATGTAACGTCACCGTGTCCTTTGCCCAGCTGGCGACGGCCACCATCGTCCGGCCCTTCCGTACGTAGCTGGTGGCCAGGATGTCGGGCCGGCCGGTCCTGACCGGGGCGGACGGCGCCCACCAACCCAGCATCCTGGCGTCGGTGATGCCGAAGGCGTCCCACGCCAGCCAGAGCGGCCGCGGGTCGCCGGCCCAGGGAAGCCGGTCGGTCATCCCGAAGACCATCCCGCGCCAGGGGTTGCCGCCATCCTGCAGCATTTCCCCCATCAGGCCGTAGGGGATCCCGGAGATCTCGGTGAGCCAGTAGTCGGGCTGGGAGTTGTAGTCGAAGTACTCGCCGAACCACAGCCGGTCGATGTAGGGGAAGTGCTCGAGGTAGAGGTTGGCGCTCGAGGCGTAGCCGTCGTTCTTGTCGTACTGGTTGGCGCTGTGCAGGTCGATCATCGGGTGCGGCCGTCCGCGCGCCAGCACCCGGCGGATCCGCTGCATCGTGGTGCGGTCGAACGCCACGTCGTCGAGGTAGAGCCCGTCTATCTGCTCGTGCTTGACCAGCCAGTCGAGCCCCTCGACGTAGAAGTTGTGCCACCGGCTGATGCCGCTCGTGACGACGGCCACGTCCCGCCGCTCCGGCACGACCCAGCCCGTGATGTAATGGTCGACGAAGTGCTCCTGCAGCCAGGAGTGGCCGCCGCCCGGCCCGTCGGCCAGGACCTCGTGGCCCAGGCTCCGGAGCGCCCAGATCTCGGGGGCATGATCCGTGAGCTCGCGGACGGTGTAGTAGATCTTGAACCGGATCCCGATCGCGTGGGCGCTGTCGGCGTAGGCGCGCATCTCCCGCGGCCGCAGGAACGGATAATTGATGAACGGGTTGATGTCGGTGGCGTGGTGGACGTTCACGACGTTGGCGCCGGAATCGGCCACCTGGGTCACCGGCACGTAGGCGTGGTAGAACCGGGTGGAGAACTGCGCCTTCGGGTCGATCGGGTGGAATGGCGTCACCAGCAGGCGGACGTTGAAGTAGAGCGTGTCGCCCGGTGCCAGCACCCGCGCGCCGCTGGTGCACCGCATCCGGTACGCCACCGGGCCGTCGCTCCCGAAGTGGCAGCGTCCCTTGCCGCCGTTGTCCCAGCTTTCGGGCATCACCAGCGGGCGCAGCTGGTAGAAGTTGGTGTTGAGCGGACGGATGTAGTGCTGGTCGGTCAGCGTCACCTGCATCCCGGCGTTCACGTCGCCGATCCAGGCCGCGTCCTGGTTCTTCTTCACGTCCCAGGCCCAGTCGTAGGAATCGGGCGTGAGACCGCCCTTCTCGCCCATACCCATGAAGTACTTCGCCACGCTCCTGCGGTACGGCACGTCGAGGCGGACATCGCTGAGCGGGGTCGGGCGGGAGGCGGTGAGCGCCACCGTGTACTCGATGTTCCCGTCGAACTCCAGCTGGGCGTGGGTCAGGGTGGACACGGCTCCGGCGGTGCTTCGGACTTCCCACACCGCGGCACCCGGCATCCGCCGCACGAAGCGCGTCGGACCGTGCGCCCACGGAAGCTCCCGCCCGCCGCTATCCAGCACGGTGAGTGCCACCGGCTCCGCCAGGAGCGCCGTGGGCCGCCGCCCGATGGCGGTCATCTCCGGCGTGAACCAGCTCCTGACCTGGTGCGGAAACCCGCTCGGCGCCAGCGACACCGTGCGGCCGAGTATGGAGACCGTGGTGCCCTTGACCGTGACCGGGGTGTAGGGCGGGACCAGCGTGGTGTCGAGGTCGAGGGTGCTGTTGAGCCAGCGAAGCCGGGAGAGGCGCCACGGCTCGTCGTCGCCGTGATCGGCGATGAGCGTCGGAGTGACGGAGAGATGGATCGGGAGTGTCGTCGCAATGCCGGCGGCGGTGATCGTCACCGTGCCGTCGTAGGCGCCGGCCGAGGCGCCGTCGGGCACCATCGCCCCGCACCAGAGCGCCTGCACCGCGCCGCTGTCGACCGAGACGGTGCGCGTGAAGGGGCGGCCCTGCCAGTCCACGCCGCCCGTGTTGAATGACTGGAACGCCAACGCCGGGATGCGAGATCCGCCGGGTCCGGCCAGGTCACTGAACGCGACGGAAACGCCGGCCACCGGCTTGAGCGCCCAGAGCCCGACCTGGAAGGCGTAGAACTCCCCGCGGTCGGCGGTGCCGGTCACCGCGCCGGCCGGTCCCGCTGCCCATCGCTCCGGAAGCGAGTGCCGCATCCTGATCGAGTGGGTGCGGTCTTCGGGGAAGAGGAGGTACGGCGCGTCCGGATGCGACTGCCGGAGCGCATCGGTCTCCGCCCTGGTGGCGATGACCTCCATCGGGTATACCGACGCGAGCGAGTCGACGTCGTCGAATTCGGAAACGGTGGCCACTGGCAACGCGCGCCACTTCTCGGCCAGCAGCCCGGCAGAATCGACGCCGCCCGCCACGCGCCACGCACCACTCGCCGTCGTATCCGGGGGCCGGTACGTGATCTTCGGGTAGTTCGACCGGAACGTCCCCTGATACGGCATGTAGTAGACGGCGAAATCGCCGGGCGCGGCGGCGGCAAAGACCACGTCTCCCGACTCGCGGTCGAGGCGCGGGACCCAGGCGTCGGTGACTCGGCGCCCAGCAGCGTCGACCACCTCGACCCGCTTGAGCTCCGGATGCCGGTCCCGGCGCCGCCACGGGATGTGGGCCCAGACCGCCGCCGCGGCCTGGTCGACGTGCACCACGGCGCGGTGGTTGCCGAAGCTGTCGGGCTCCCACTGTGCGATGCGGTAGGGGATGGCCTGCGCAGAGAGACGCGTGGATGTCAGCGTCACCATAAGGGTCAGCGAACATGCCGCGAGGTTCATTGCCCGACGGGACATCGATGTCTCCACGGATATGGGAACCTTGCCGAGGGAGTGTAGCGACCGAGGGACCTGCTCCGCCTGTGCCGGAAGCTCGCCAGGTAGGTCCCTCGCTCCGCTCGGGAAGGATTCATCGACCGGCGACGATCTCCTCCAGCTCTTCCATCCGCTCGGTCAGCCGCTCGAACAGCCGGAACTGGGTGCGCGCTCGGTCGAGGTTCTGGCCCGCGCGGGTGGTGCGATAGTACCGGTCGCCGAGCAGGTGGTCGGTCAGGAAGCGCACCGCCTGCTCCAGCGTGATGAGCCGGCCGGCAAAGACGAGGAGCCGCCGCTCATCGGGCGTGAGCACGCTCCCCGCCTCGCTCAGGTACCCTTCCACCAGCGCCCGGAACCAGGGGATCCGCACGTCGACCCTGGAGAGGTCGGTCTCGTCCTCCGCGGAGGCGCTGACGGAGGAGCGCACGAGGTCGCCGAAGTCGTGGAGCGCGGAGCCGGGCATCACGGTGTCGAGGTCCACGACCGCGAGCGCGCGCCCGCTCCCGGACTCGAACAGTACGTTGGCGATCTTGGCGTCGTTGTGGGCCACCCGGACCGGCACCGCGCCGCGCCGCATCAGGGGCGGCAGCACGTCGGCCATTGCCTGGTACGCGAGCGCCAGGCGGACTTCCGGCCCCGCCTGCGCTGCGCGCCCGACGGGATCGGCGCGCACCGCCTGTACCAGCGCCCGGAAGCGCGCGGCGGTGTCGTGGAAGCCGCGGATGGTCTCGCGGAGCGGCGGGCCGTCGTAATCGGCCACGAGGCGCAGGAACTCGCCGAAGGCGCGCGCCGCTTCCCGCGCCAACTCGGGCGACGCGGCCTCGGTGCGGACGGTGGCGCTCTCGATGAACGGGAAGAGCCGCCACGCCGCGCCGTCGATGCCCCGATGGTGGCTCGCGCCCTCGCGGGTGGGAATGACCACCAGGGTACGGCGCCGCCAGTCGGCCACGCCGTCATCCCGCAGGCGGGCGGACATGTGCCGCGTCACGTGCGCGATGTTGCCCATCAGCGTGTCGGGATCGGTGAAGACGGTGGGGTTGATCCGCTGCAGCAGCCACTCCGACCGGGCCCCATCCGCCGCGAGCGTCACCCGGTACGAATCGTTGATGTACCCGCCGGGGAGGGGCTCCATGGCCACGAACTCGCCCGGGACGTCGAAGCGCCCAAGGAGCCCGGCGAACGACTCGCTCATCCGTCGAGGCGCTCGGGGTAGGCGCCCTCGGCCACGAGCCGGTGGATCGCGGCGCTGACGGCGGGGCGATCGGCGGGGTAGGTCATCCCGAACCAGCGGCCTCCGGCATCGAGCACCTTCACCTTGACGCGCCCGGCGTGGATGGCGCGGTCGATCTCAGTGGGGAGGAGATACTCGCCCTTGAGGAGGTCGGCCGAGCGGAAGAAGTCGGCAAAGCCACGGCGAAGGAGCCCGAAGACCGCCGGAGTGAACCCCCAGAAGTTCATCGAGACGAGGGTCCGGTCGGTGAGCGGTATGCTCCCGCGGCCGGCGTAGGTGCCATCGGCTCGGCGTTGGATCTCGTACATCTCCTCGATGCCGTCGAGCCATCCGTCGGCGGTCACCTTGCAGACGCCGCGGTTGACGCCGCCAGATTCGGAGAGCGTGTCGGAGAGGCGGTAGCCGACGAGCGCGAACGTGTCGTCCCGGGACGCGCCGAAGAACCCGGCCAGTCCTTCGTACGCGGCCCGGCCGTAGAAGTCG
>DASYXP010000283.1:0-16780 GCA_035934835.1 Gemmatimonadales bacterium
GGCGCCGTGCCGCGCCACCGACCGGGATCCCGGTGCGGGCCAGCATCCAGTCCCGCGCGCCCGGCCAGACCGCCCCGGCGGCGAGCGATCCGTAGGTCGTGATACCAGGATATGCCAGCGGATCGGCAGCACGATACGACAGGGGCCCACCGGCGGCGTTCACCTGGTCATCGGCGACCACCGAGAGCACCGCCGAATCGGCGGCGGCCCGCAGGAGCAGCCACGCCCGCCGGGGGTATCCGTCCACGATCACCGCCCCGCGGGAGGCGGCGGCCACCCGATCGCCGGGGCCGGCGGCCGGCAGGAGGAGCCCGGCGGGCCAGAGGCCGGCGCCGGCAGGCATCGACGGGGTCGGGGCCGGGAGTTCCGGCGCTCCCTGGTCGAGGAGGCCAAGATCCCACGCCGCCAGGGTGAACGCCCGGACGTCCGAGGGATCGACCGTCGGCGCGCCAATGGCGGGCAGCACGGCGCGGGCGGTGATGACGAGCGCCGTGGTGATCAGGCCGGCGATGACCGACGACGGGCGCCCCCGCACCGCCCACCAGCCGACGAGCGCGGCAGCCGCGCAGGCGACCATCGCGAGGGTGCTGGCCATCGCGACCTCGAAGGGTGTCGGGAAGGACGCCTCGGCGCCGAGCCGCGCCACCGCCCGGAGCGGCAGGAGCGCCGTCCCGACGGCAAGGAGGCCGATGCCGGCGGCCGCGAGCAGGCCGACGTGCCGGCGGGCGTAGTCGGTGATCGCGATCCCGCCGCGGCCGACCCGGAGCGCGCCGAGCGCCGCATAGGCGACCGCCACGACGCCGGCGGCGCCGAAGACCAGGACCCGCCCGAAGCGGAGGGCGGCGAGCCAGAGCGGCAGCTGGGCCACGTAGACCGAGGCGTCGTGGTGCAGCACCGGGTCGGGGAGCCCGAACTGCAGCCCGTGCCACGCGAGGAGGATGGCGCCGGTGTACCCACTGCCACCGCTCCCCGCCAGGAGCCCTAGCAGGGTGCCGGCGGCCGCGGCCAATGCGAAGAGGGCCGCGGGCGGGACCGCCTCGCGGATCTCGAGGTCGCCGATCTGTCGTGGCAGCTCGACCGAGCCGATCGCGCGGGCCACGACGAGCAGGTGGCCCACGAACCACGCCGCGCCGGCGAGCAGGCCGGCCGCTTCGAGCAGGCCGCTCAGCAGCGCCCAGCGGGTCACGAACCCGACGGCGCCCGGCGCCACGGCCGCGGCCCACCACCGGTCGGCGAGCACGACCGCCGCCCAGTGCCCGGCAACGAGCGCGGCGGCCGCGAGGGCCGCCGTCGCGCTCCAGCGCCGGAGCCGGGACCCCGTCGGTTCAGCCGTGCACGCCCTCCCCCCGGAGCCACTCCAGGACCTCGCGCTGGTACGCCGCGAGCGCGGCGGGATCGGTCGCCTCGAAGCGGAGGACGAGGATCGGCTGCGTGTTCGAAGCGCGGACCAGCCCCCAGCCCGCGGGAAAGCTCATCCGGACGCCGTCGATCGTGTTGACCGGGTAGCGCGCCGCGAAGTGCGCGGCCGCGCGCGCGACGACGTCGAACTTCCGGTCGTCGGCGCAGTCGACGCGGATCTCCGGGGTGGCGTGGGTCACCGGCAGGTCGGCGAGCAGCCGGGCGACCCCGCGCGGCCCGGCGGCCACCACCTCGAGCAGCCGGGCGGCCGCGAAGAGCGCGTCGTCGAAACCGAACCAGTCACCGCCGAAGAACATGTGTCCGCTCATCTCCCCCGCGAGCGGCGCGCGGAGCTCCTTCATCCGCTCCTTGATGAGCGAGTGCCCCGTCTTCCACATCTCGGGCCGCGCGCCCGCCGCCGTGAGCGCCTGCGGAAGGAGCTCGGAGCACTTGACGTCGAAGATGACCGGCACGCCTGGGCCGAACCGGCGCACCGCGTCCCGCCCGAGGATGACCAGGAGCTGGTCGCCAAAGAGGATCCGTCCGGATTCGTCCACCGCCCCGATCCGGTCGGCGTCGCCGTCGAATGCGATGCCCAGCTCCGCCCCGCTCCGCCGCACTTCGGCCTGGAGGTCGCGGAGGTTCTCCGGCACCGTCGGATCCGGGTGGTGGTTGGGAAAGCGTCCGTCGGAGTCACAGAAGAGCGGCAGCACCTCGCACCCGAGCGCCTCGAGCGTCGCCACCGCGACCAGGCTCCCCACCCCGTTGCCGCAGTCGACCACGACCTTGACCGGGCGCGCCAGCCGGTGGCGGGCCAGGATCGCCTCGCGGTAACGGCCCAGGACGGATCCGTCGCTCCGCTCCCCGCCGGCGCCGGTGCGCCAGGACTCGAGCTCGATCATCTCCCAGAGCTCGAGGATCCGATCGCCGTGGATGGCCTCCCCGCCGGCGACCATCTTGAAGCCGTTGAATTCCGGTGGATTGTGCGATCCGGTCACCTGGACGCCGCCATCGGTCCCGAGCGCCTCGACGGCGAAATAGAGTGCCGGGGTCGGGAGCTCGCCAACATCGACCGCGGTGGCGCCCGCCGCCACGATGCCCCGGCGGAGCGCGGCGGCCAGGGCGGTCCCCGACGGCCGGTTGTCGCGCCCGACCGCCAGCACCGGCACTCGACCGAGCCGTCCCGCCACCTGGGACGCGAAGGCACGGCCGAGGGCCTCCGCGAACGAAGGGGTGAGCTCCCGGTCGACCAGGCCGCGGACGTCATACTGCCGGAACACCGACTTCGGGACGTTCATCCGGGAAGATTCCTCATTCGACGCCAAGGGGGAGGAACGGGCGCCCCAACGGCCCGCTCCTCCCCCGGATGCTGCCGCCGCGCATCAGGGCTGCGGACCCGGCTGGGTCACCGGAGGCGGTGGAAGGGTCGAGGCCACGCCTTCAGTGGTGTGGAGGGCGCCGGCGGGGAGCACGCCGAGAGCCACGATGGCGGCGACGCAGACCGTGAGGACGACGCCCGCCACCCACCCCGTCCGGACCTCGGTGTACGCGCCGGCCCTCGGGGCGGGCTTCATGTACATCGCCATGATCACGGGGAGGTAGTAGCCCGCGGAGATGACGCTGGTGAGCACCAGCACCACCGGGAGGAGCACACTCCCCTCCCCGACCGACGTCATCAGGATGTTCCACTTGCCGATGAAGCCGAAGGTGCCCGGGAACCCGAGCAGCGACAGCATCGAGATCGCGAGCCCGAGCGCCACGCCCGGGCGCTCCGAGGCGAGGCCGGCGATCCGGTCGAGCGTCACGTCGCGCTCGCCACCGCGACCCAGCGCCGCCAGGAACCCGAAACTGGCGATCGTGGTGACCGCGTACGCGGCCAGGTAGAGCCAGACCGCGCCCGGCCCCGCCACCGTCTGGGCGTGGACCGCGACCAGCAGGTAGCCGGCGTGGGCGATGGCGCTGTAGGCCAGCATCCGCTTGAGCGACCGCTGGACCAGCGCCACGAGGTTGCCGAAGATCATCGTCGCAACGGCGAGCGTCGCGACCACCGGGCGCCAGTCGTCGGCCGCGGCCGGGAAGGCCACCACCAGCACCCGCACCAGGGCCAGGAACGCGGCGGCCTTGACCGCGGTGGCCATGAACGTCGTCACGGTGGTCGGCGCGCCATCGTAGACGTCAGGCGCCCACATATGGAACGGGACCGCGGCGACCTTGAAGGCGAAGCCGACGAGGATGAGCGCCAGGCCGATCCCGGCCATGACCGAGATCCGCGCGCTCCCGAGCTGGGCGCCGATGAAGCTCAGGTCGGTGGTGCCGGCGGCGCCGTAGGTCAGCGCGATGCCGTACAGCAGGAACCCCGAGGCGAACGCCCCGATCAGGAAGTACTTGAGCGCCGCCTCGGCCGAGAATGCACTGCGGCGGTCGTAGCCGGCCAGGACGTAGATCGCGACCGACATCGTCTCCAGGCCGAGGAAGAAGACGATCAAGTCGGAGGCCGCGACCATCGCGAGCATCCCCACCGTGGCCAGCAGGACGAGCGGGTAGAACTCGGGCGCCGTGATCCCTTCCCGCTCGAGGTACGGGATCGAGAGGAGCACCGCGGCCGCGGCGCAGGTCACGATGAGGAGCCCGGCGGCGTAGCGGTACCCGTCGAGCGACACCATCAGCGAGGGGCCGGCGGGGTGGACGCCGGTCCGGGCGAGCCAGCCCAGGGCCGCGGCCGCGAGGACGAGCCCGGGGAGCGAGAGCCAGCCCGCCAGGCGCGCGTCGCCCGGGGTGCGGTGCCGCCAGGCCACCAGGAGCACGACGAGGAGCGCCCAGGCGCTGAGCAGCAGCTCCGGCAGGAGCGCCACGGAGACGCCGAACGGGGTGCTGAGGTCGATTTCCATGGCGTTACCTGGTCCCGGCCGGTGAAGGGTCGGTCGTCGTCGGCGCGGCGGGAACGACGTACACCGGCGGGCGCTGCGCCTCGGGCCGCGCAAGCTCCAGATAGCGCCGGGCCGCCGGTTCCAGGCGGCGGAGCACCGGTGCCGGATAGAGGCCGATCCAGAGGATCCCGGCAAGGAGCGGCGCCAGGACCACGAACTCCCGCAGCGACAGGTCGGGGAGCTTCTCGTTCTCCGGCTTGTCGAGCTTCTCGTAGATGATCCGCTGCACCGCCCACAGGAGGTACGCGGCCGCGAAGATGACGCCGGTGGCGGCGATGGCGGTGGCCACCGGATGCCGCCCGAAGCTCCCGAGGAGCACGAGGAACTCGCCGACGAACCCGTTGGTGCCGGGGAGCCCGATCGAGGAGAGCGCCACCAGCGTGAGCACCGCGGCGAACGCTGGCATGACGCGGGCGAGCCCGCCGAAGGCGCCGATCAGCCGGGTGTGGCGCCGTTCATACAGCATCCCGATGAGGAAGAACAGGGCGCCGGTGGAGAGCCCGTGGCTCAGCATGATCACCATGGCGCCCTGGACGCTCTGGAACGTGCAGGCCCAGATGCCGAGCATCACGAATCCGAGGTGGCTCACCGAGGAGTACGCGACCAGCTTCTTGAAATCGGGCTGCACCATCGCCACCAGCGCGCCGTAGATGATGCCGATGACGGCGAGCGGGACCACCACCGCCGTGACGGCGGAGGAGAGCGCCACATCCGGGAAGAACGGGATGGCGAACCGCAGGAAGCCGTACGTGCCCATCTTGAGGAGCACGGCGGCCAGGAGGACGCTGCCGGCCGTCGGCGCCTCGACGTGGGCGTCGGGGAGCCAGGTGTGGAACGGGAAGACCGGCACCTTGATGGCGAAGGCGAGGGCGAACGCCAGGAACAGCCACGGCTTGGCCGCGCCCAGCGTGGCGGCGTGCGCCAGCAGGTCGTCGTAGGAGAAGGTGATGAGCCCGGTGACGTTGCTCGTGTGGATGACGAGCGCCAGGATGGCCACCAGCATCAGCAGCGACCCGATGAACGTGTACACGAAGAACTTGAGGGCCGCATAGAGACGGTTCTGGCCGCCCCAGATGCCGATCAGGAAGTACATCGGCACCAGCATCAGCTCCCAGAACACGTAGAAGACGAAGAGGTCGAGGCTGATGAAGACGCCGAGGATGCCGGCGAGGAGCGCCATCAGGAGGGCGTAGTAGCCGCGCTCCCGCTGGGTGATGTAGTGCCAGCTCGACAGCACGCAGAGCGGCATCAGCCCGGTCGTGAGCAGCACCAGGAAGAGGGAGAGGCCGTCGATCCCCACCCGGTAGGCGATCCCGTAACGCGGGATCCAGGGCGTCACGGAGGCGAACTGCATCCCGCCGGCCTGCGGGTCGAAGGCCCACCAGAGCCCCAGCGACAGCACGAACTCCACCACCGTGAGGATCAGGGCGAGCTGCCTGGCCCGCGGCGCCGGCACGAGGAGGAGCGGCACGATCCCCACCAGGGGGAGCAGCACCAGCGCGTGGAGGATCCAGTTGCCGTAGCCGATGAGCGCGAGGAATTCGGTCATGGATCCTTACCGCACCACGGCGTGGAGGACGTAGAGGACGCCGGCGAGGAAGAGCACGATGTACACCCCCACCTGGCCGGTCTGGAGCTGGCTGCCGAGCCACCCGAGGGCCCGCGACAGCTTCCACGACCCGTTGACGGCGGCGCCGTCGATGAGCCCCTGGTCGACGTCCTTCCACAGGATGCGCTCGGAGAACCAGATGAGCGGCGCCACCACCAGGGCGTCGTAGAGCTCGTCCACGTAGTACTTGTGGAAGAGGAGCGACGCGATGCCCCGCTCCGGCGGCGCCTGGTCGGCGGGCACGACCTCCGCGGCCTGCACCATCCGCCACCCAAGCAGCAACCCGGTGACGGCGATGGCCACCGCCACCGCGATGAGCGTGTACTCGGTGGTGCCGTGCAGACCATCCACGCCGCGATACTGCGCCCCCGGCGCCACGACCGGCGCGAGCCACTGGGCCAGGCCCTGGTGGCCGCCGATGAACTCCGGCAGGTTGAGCGCCCCGCCCACCACGCTCAGGAGCCCCAGCACCACGAGCGGCCCGGTCATGATCCAGGGCGCCTCGTGCAGGTGCTCCTGCTCCCGGGCGCCGGTGCGGTTCTCGCCGAAGAAGGTCATCGCCATGAGCCGGGCCATGTAGACCGCCGTGCAGAGGGCGGCCAGGAGCCCGAACGCCCAGAAGACGTAGAACACCGGCTCCTCCGCTCCCCGCGCGAACGCGGCGGAGAGGATCTCGTCCTTGGAGAAGAACCCGGCAAAGGGTGGCACCCCGGCGATGGCGAGCGTGGCCACGCCCATCAACCCCGCTGTCCACGGCATGTACCGGGCGAGGCCGCCCATGTTCCGCATGTCCTGCGCGTCGGCGTGGCGGTGGGTGGAGTGGTAGGCGTGGTGCATCGCGTGGATCACGCTGCCCGACCCGAGGAACAAGAGCGCCTTGAAGAAGGCGTGGGTGGCCAAGTGGAAGATGCCGGCGACGTACGCCCCGGTGCCGACGGCCAGGAACATGTAGCCGAGCTGGGAGACGGTCGAATACGCCAGGACCTTCTTGATGTCGTACTGGCGGAGGCCGATCGTGGCGGCGAAGAGCGCGGTGACGGCACCGATGCCGGCGAGCACCGTGCTGGAGAAGGGCGCCAGCGCAAAGAGCGCGTTGGTCCGCGCCACGAGGTAGACGCCGGCGGTGACCATCGTCGCGGCGTGGATGAGCGCGGACACCGGCGTCGGGCCGGCCATCGCGTCGGGCAGCCAGGTGTAGAGCGGGATCTGGGCCGACTTGCCGGTGCACCCGAGGATCAGGAACAGCGTGATCGCGGTGACCACCGCCCCGTTGATCGGGAACCGGCTCGGTGCGAGCGCCGCGATCTGCCCGAAGTCGAGCGTGCCGAGCGCGTGCCAGGTGATGAACATCGCGAGCAGGAAGCCCACGTCGCCGATGCGGTTGACGAGGAAGGCCTTCTTGCCGGCGTCGGCGTTGGCCTTCTCGCTGAACCAGAAGCCGATCAGCAGGTAGGAGCAGAGGCCGACGCCCTCCCACCCGATGAACATCACCGGCATGCTGGCGCCGAGGACCAGCACCAGCATGAACGCGACGAACAGGTTGAGGTAGGCGAAGTACCGGGCGTAGCCCTCGTCCGCCCGCATGTACCCGACGCTGTACAGGTGGATGAGGCTTCCCACGCCGGTCACGACCAGGAGCATCACCGCCGAGAGCTGGTCGACCTGGGTGGCGAACGACACCTGGAGCGAGCCGACCGGGAGCCACGTCCAGACCGTGGTGACGACCGGCACGACGAGCCCGGTCTGGTGCACCGCGGCGACGATGGCCACCGCGACCCCGCAGGCCGCGATCAGCACCCCGGGGCCGATGAGGGACACCGCCCGCTTGGCCTTGGGGGCCCAGAGCGCCAGCGCCCCGTTGGCCAGGAAGCCCAGGAACGGGAGGAGGATGACGTAGGGCGCCCAGTGGAGGGCGGCGCCGCCGGTGGGCGGGGCGGCGGCCTGGAACAGTGCGAGCATCAGCCCTGCAGGAGGTTGATGTTCTTGAGGTCGACCGATTCCGAGTGCCGGAAGACGGCGAGGATGATCGCGAGCCCGACGGCCGCCTCGGCCGCCGCCACGGTCATCACGAAGAAGACGATCACCTGCCCGTCGACGCCGCGCAGCTGGCTCAGCGCCACGAAGGCGAGGTTGACCGCGTTCAGCATCAGCTCGACGCACAGGAAGAGCATGATCGCGTTGCGGCGGATCAGCACGCCCGCGACGCCGATGCAGAAGAGCACCGCCGAAACGGTCAGGGACGGGCCGAGGAGCGACGGGGCCATGGTCAGAGCTTCCGCTTGGCGAGGACGACCGCGCCCACGATGGCCGCGAGCAGCAGCACGGAGGTGAGCTCGAACGGGACGAGCCACTGGCGGAAGAGCGGTGCCGCCACCGCCCCCACCACGCCCTGCGCCGCCACCTGCCCGGCCGCGGCCACGCCGCTGCTGAACACCTGCGCCGGGTCGGCCGCGAGCGGGCCGCCGACGACCTCCTCGGCGAGCCGGCCGGGGGTGTAGCCGCCGAGCTGGAGGAGCGTGGTGCCGAGCGCGGAGACCACCATCACCGCCAGGAGCCACATCGGCCAGGCACGGGTGTCCCGCGGCGCGTGGCCGAGGTTGAGGAGCATGATGACGAACAGGAAGAGCACCAGGATGGCGCCCGCGTACACCAGGACCTGGATGACGCCGAGGAACTGGGCGTCGAGCAGCACGAAGATGCCGGCCAGCGCGAACATCGTCGCCACCAGCCAGAGCAGCGCCGCCACGACGTTCCGCTGCACGATGCAGAGGAGCGCCGAGAGCACGGCGATGCCGGCGAAGAACCAGAAGACGGCCTGGGTCATGGGCTCACTCGCCCTGCGGGTCAGTGGGGTCCCACAGCGTCGACACCGTGTGCGCCTGCGACGAGAGCCGCTCGAGGTCGTACACGAACCGGTCGCGCGAATACTCGGCGTTCTCGTAGTGCACGCCGACGTGGATGGCCTCCTCCGGGCAGACCTCCTGGCAGTACCCGCAGAAGACGCAGCGGAACTCGTCGATCTCGTAGATGAGCGGATACCGGTTGCCCTGCTCGTCCTCGCCCGGGACCAGCTTGATGCAGTTGGCCGGGCAGATCTGGGGGCAGAGCCCGCAGGCCACGCACTTCGACCGTCCCTGCTCGTCGGTGAGCATCCGGTGGGTGCCGCGCCACCGGGTGCTGATGCGCCAGTCGTCGGTGCTGCGATGCTCCGGATACTGCATCGTGACCGTGGGCTGGAACATGTGCTTGAACGTGAGCGCCATCCCCTTGAGGGTGGCCCGTACGTAGCTCACCTCCCGCTCGGGGCGCGGCAGCACCTTGACGCCGATGGCCATCAGGACCTCGCCGCGGCGCCCGCGGGGGCGCGCGCCGGTTGACCCGACCGGGCCCGGCTGCCGCCGATCACGGCGCCGCGGTCGAGGATGTAGAAGAGCGCGCCACCGGTCACGACGCTGAGCCCGGTCAGGAGCCCCGTCAGGCCGAAGGGCGTGAGGTGCAGCAGGTCACTACCGACATACACCGCCACCGCCACGAGCATCACGTACGACAGCGATACGGGCAGGAGCACCTTCCACCCCAGCGCCATCAGCTGGTCATAGCGGAAGCGCGGCAGGGTCCAGCGGATCCACATGAAGAAGAAGAGCCAGAACATCAGCTTGGCGAAGAAGAAGGCACCCGTCGCCAGGACCTGGATCCACCCCGCCCGCTCGTCCCAGTGCGTGAACGGGATGTCCCACCCGCCGAAGAAGAGCGTCGTGACCATCGCCGACACGGTGACCATATTGGCGTATTCGGCGATGAAGAACATCGAGAACTTCATCGCGGAATACTCGGTGTGGTATCCGGCGATGAGCTCCGACTCCGCCTCCGGCAGGTCGAAGGGCAGCCGGTTGGTCTCGGCGAAGCCCGACACCAGGTACACGAAGAACGAGACGAAGAGCGGGAAGACGTACCAGTTGAGGAGCGTCCCCTGCTGGTCGGCCACGATCGTGGTGAACGAGACGTTGCCCGAGAGGAGGAGCACGGGCACCAGCGCCAGCCCCATCGCCACTTCGTACGAGATCATCTGGGCGCTCGACCGGAGCCCGCCAAGGAGCGAGTACTTGCTGTTGGAGCTCCAGCCCGCCAGCGCGATGCCGTAGACGCCGAGCGAGCTGATGGCCAGCACGAAGAGGAACCCGACCGGCAGGTCCGCCACGACGCTCGGGATGCCGCCGGTGTAGATGAAGTCGCCGAGGAGCCCGAGGTGGAACTGGAACGCCGGGATCGGCGCCGCGAAGGGGATGACCGCCGACAGCGTCATCGCCGGGATGAACGCCATCGCCGGCGCCAGCGTGAAGATGACCGGATTTGCGCTCGCGGGGAGCGTCTCTTCCTTCAGGATGTTCTTGAGCCCGTCGGCCGCCGGCTGGAGCCATCCCTTCCCGACCCGGTTGGGGCCGAGCCGGTTCTGCATCCAGGCCGAGACCTTCCGCTCCATCAGTGTCAGGAGCGCCACGCCCACCATGACGACCGTGAACACCACCAGCAGCTTGGCGACGGTGACGAGGAGGAACCCCTTCATCTCCGGCGTCAGCAGTGCGAGGAGGTCGCTCATCGCGCTGCCCCTGCCGGCTCGGCGCGGCGTCCGGTGAAGCCCAGGTCGGCGTAACTCATCCCGGCGAAGGCCGGCACCGAGGCGGCGAGCGCCGCGAACGCCTCATCCGGTGTGGCGGCGGCCCTGACGCCGGTGGCCGCCGCGCGGAGCTCCGCCGCGACCCACCACGCCGGGCGCGCCATCCCGGGCGCCGAGCGGGCCTGCCAGTAGCGCTGGACCCGACCGTCACGGCTGGTGAAGGTGCCGCTCTCCTCGACCGTGTTGGTGACCGGGAGCACCGCCGCGGCCCACCCGTCGAACCCCTGGTCGACCGTCGCGAGCACGACCACCGTGCCGGCCTTCGAGACCGCCGCCCGCTCCGCCGCGCCCAATTCAACGTCGAGCACCACCACGAGCGCGGCGCCGGCGCACGCCGAGAGCGCCGCCGACCACGCGGCGCCGTAGCCCAGGATCCGGGCGCCATCGCCGTTGGGCGCGCGTTCCTTCCGGAGCGCCAGGCCCGGCACGCCGGCGAGCGGCGCCTCCGCCCCTTCCACCGGGACGCGGACCGCGGCCGTGACGGCGCGCCCCTGCAGCAGCGCCTGGACCTCGCCGAGGGACTCGTTGGAGGCGCGGCCCGAGGCGAGGACCACCGCGGAGCCCTTGGCGCTACTGACCAGCTGGGCCACGCGCTCGAGCGCAGCCTCCCAGTCGCGGGCGACGAGCCTCTGGCCCTCGCGCACCAGGGGCGCCTCGACCCGGTCACCACGGTTCATCCAGCGGTAATCGAGCCGCCCGGTGTCGCAGATGAAATGGCGGTTGACGTCGAGGTTGGGGCGCGGCCGGAGCCGGACCACCACGTCATCCCGCGTGTCGACGGTGGTGTTGCACCCCTGGCTGCAGCCGGTGCAGATGCTCGCCGTCTTGTCGAGGTCCCAGGCGCGCGCCTTGTGCAGGAAGTCCTTCGAGATGAGCGAGCCGACCGGACAGAGGTCCACCACGTTGCCCGACCACGGGTGGATCAGGGCGTGCGCAGGGTCGATGCCGATGTAGGCGCGGTCGCCGCGCTCGGAGACGTTGAGGACCGGCTCCTGGGCCACATCGCCCATGAAGCGGACACAGCGGGTGCAGAGGATGCAGCGGTTGGTGACGTAGAGGACGTCGGGACCGAAATCCTCGACCGGGTTGAAGCGCTTGGCGTAGTCGGCGTACCGCCCGCCGGCGCGCCCTTCCTGGAACGTGTAGTCCTGCAGCTCGCACTCGCCGGCCTGGTCGCAGATCGGGCAGTCGAGCGGGTGGTTGATGAGCAGGAGCTCGAGCACGCCCTCGCGCGCCTTCTTGGCCGTCGCGCTCTGGGTGTGGACCACCTGCCCCTCGGCCACGGTGGTCACGCAGGCGGGCAGGAGCTTGGGCGCCTTCTCCACCTCCACCAGGCACATCCGGCAGACGGCGGGGCTCGGCAGCGAGGGGTGGTAGCAATAGTGCGGGACCAGCACCCCCGCCTGCTTGGCCGCTTCGATGATCGACGTCCCCTTGGGGACGCTCACCGGGCGGCCGTCGATCGTGACGGAGACGAGCTCCTGGGGCATGGCGCTCACGCGGAGGCGAGCGCCGGCTGGCGCCGGCGGCTCAGGTAGGCTTCGAACTCTCCCCGGAACTTCTGCAGCCCGCTCACCACCGGGGCCGCGCAGGAATCGGAGAGGACGCAGATGGTCTTGCCGGTCATGTTGTCGGCCAGGTCGAGCAGGAGCTGGAGGTCGCTCTCCCGCCCCTCGCCCTTGAGGATCCGCTCCAGGACCTTGACCGTCCAGGCGGTGCCCTCGCGGCACTGGGTGCACTGCGCGCACGACTCGTGGGCGTAGAAGCGGGCCAGGCGCCACACCTGGTACGGGATGTCGGTGGTGTCGTCCATCACGATCATCCCGCCGGAGCCGAGCATCGAGCCGGCGGCCACCACGCCCTCGTAGTCCATCAGGCAGGTCTCGACGTCCCGGGCGTCCATCAGCGGCACCGACGAGCCGCCCGGGATGACCGCCTTGAGCGTCCGGCCCGGGCGCATCCCGCCGCACATGTCGTAGATCAGTTCCTTCATCGGCGTGCCCATCGTGATCTCGTAGTTGCCCGGCCGCTGCACGTGGCCGCACACCGAGATCAGCTTGGTGCCGGTGCTCTTGGGGTTGCTGCGGCAGAGGCCCTTGTACCACTCGGCGCCGCGGACGATGATGTGCGGCGCAGCGGTGAGGGTCTCCACGTTGTTGATGGTCGTGGGCATCGCAAAGAGCCCCGCGGCGGCCGGGAACGGCGGCTTGATCCGCGGGTTGCCGCGCTTCCCCTCGATGGAGTTCATCAGCGCGGTCTCTTCACCGCAGATGTAGGCGCCCGCGCCGCGGTGGAGCACGATGTGGATCGTCCGCCCGGTGCCGAAGACGTTGTCGCCCAGGGCGCCGTTGGCGTACGCGTCCCGGACCGCCTCGGTCATCACCTTCCACGGCTCGGTGAACTCGCCGCGGATGTAGATGTAGCACGTCTCCGCCCCGATGGCGTGCGCCGCCACGGCGCAGCCTTCGATGAGGGCGTGCGGGGTCCAGCGCATGATCTCCCGGTCCTTGAAGGTGCCGGGCTCGGATTCATCGGCGTTGCACACCAGGTAGTGCGGCTTCCCGTCGTTCTTCGGCATGAACGACCACTTGAGGCCCGTCGGGAACCCGGCGCCGCCCCGGCCGCGCAGGCCCGACGCCTTGATCACCTCGATGACGGCCTCGGGGGTCATCCCCAGCGCCTGCTTGAGCCCGGCGTAGCCGCCGCGCTCCACCCAGCCCGTGAAGGTGCGCGCGCCAGCGTCGCCGAAGTGCTTCGACAGGACGACGGTCTCCTTGGCGTGGCTCGGGTTCGGATACCCCATTACGCGTACCTCTGGAGCACGCCCGGCACCCGCTCCGGCGTCACGCTCTCGATGAAATCCTCGTCGACCAGGATGGGCGTCGCGAATCCGCACGCGCCGAGGCACTCGACCTCGACCACGGTGAACCGGCCGTCGGGGCTGGTGGCGCCCAGTTCCTGGCACCCGGTCTCGCGGAGGAGCGCCTTGAGCGTGTCCTCGGCGCCGCAGAGCCCGCAGGGGCTCGTGGTGCAGACCTGGATGAAGTGCCGGCCCACCGGGTGGGTGTGGTACATCGTGTAGAACGTCACGACGCCGCGGACGTACGCCGGCGTGAGCCCCAGGACCTCCGCCACCTCGGCGATGGCCTCGGGCGCGATCCAGCCGCGGTCCTCCTGCACCATCCAGAGCGCGGGGAGGAGGCACGCCTGCCTGGTCGGGTACCTGGTGAACAGCTGGTCCAGCTGCTGCCGCCGGGCGCCGGTGAACACCGGCGTGTACGGGGCCGTGGCGTGCGTGGCGCTCACCGGTCGATCTCCCCCATCACGATGTCCACGCTCGCGTTGATCGCGATCACGTCCGACAGGAGCGCCCCGGTGCAGAGCGCCGGCAGCGCCGCGAGGTTGATGAAGGACGGCGGCCGGATCCGCCAGCGCACCGGCTTGGCGGTCCCGTCGGAGACGAAGTAGTAGCCGAGCTCCCCCTTGGGGTTCTCGATCGACAGGTAGGCCTCGCCCGGGGGCGCCTTCACGCCTTCCATCACCTGCTTGAAGTGGTGGATCATCGACTCCATGTCGCTCATCGCCTTCGACTTGGGCGGGAGGATGACGCGGGCGTCGGCCACGTTGACCGGCGCGCCCTTGAGCGCGGCCAGCCGGTCGAGCGCCTGCTCCAGGATCCGGGTCGACTGCCACATCTCCTCGAGCCGGACGCGGTAGCGGTCGTAGATGTCGCCGTGCTCGCCCACCGGCACGTCGAAGTCGTAGGTCTCGTAGCCGAGGTAGGGCCGGTCCTTCCGCACGTCGAACGGGACGCCGCTGGCGCGGAGCATGGGGCCGGAGAGCGAATAGTTGGTGGCGTCCGCCGCCGACATCACCCCGACGCCCTGGGTCCGCCCGATCCAGATGGCGTTGCGGGTGAACATCGTGTCCACCTCGCGGAGCGTCGTCGGGAAGGTCCGGCAGAAGTCGCGGAGCCCCTCCTCCCAGCCGTCGGGCACGTCGGCCATCATCCCGCCGACCCGCGTGAGCGAGGTGGTGAGCCGGGCGCCGGTCCACGCCTCCTGCAGGTCGTAGATCCGCTCGCGCTGCTGGAACGACCAGAGGAAGGGCGTGAAGGCGCCGAGGTCGATGCCGGTGGTGCCGAGCCACACGAGGTGGCTGATGATCCGGCTCATCTCACAGGCGATGACCCGGAGCACCTGGCAGCGTTCGGTGATGGCGATCCCCATCAGCTTCTCGGCCGCCAGCGCCAGGCAGACGTTGTTGGCCATCGGCGAGAGGTAGTCGGTGCGGTCGGTGAGCGGCACGATCTGGTTGTAGTGCCGGTACTCGCCGAGCTTCTCGAAGCCGGAGTGCAGGTAGCCGATGTGGGGGATGACGCGGACCACCCGCTCGCCGTCGAGCTCGATGACCAGGCGTAGCACGCCGTGGGTGGCGGGGTGCTGGGGCCCGATGTTGATCAGCATGTGCTCGCCGTGGAGGTCATCCTCGCCCTGCAGGGGCGCGCCCAGCGGCGCCTGGGACACCCGCCCGTTCCGGTCCATCACGGGGGTGGCGAGCGCGTATTCGACGGTGCGTGTGGCCATCAGACCTTCCCCCGCTCGCCGCGCGCGAGCCGCTCCCGCATCTCGGCGGGCAGCTCGTCGTACGCTTCGGCGATGGAGAGTTCCTCGAGCGAGTAGTGGGCCTCGGGATTGGCGGCGAGCGCCTGGCGGGTCTGCTCCGCCCGGCTGAAGTGGCCGCGGAGCGGGAAGTCCTTCCGGAGCGGGAAGCCCTCGTGGTAGGTCTCCCACATCAGGATGCGGCGGAGGTCCGGGTGGCCGGCGAAGGAGACGCCGAACATGTCGAACACCTCGCGCTCCAGCCAGTCGGCGCCCTTCCAGAGGTCCCACACCGACGGCACCTCGAGCGGGAGCGCCTTGTCGAGCGCCACCTTGACCCGGAGGTCCCGGCCGTGCGGGAGCGAGCGCAGCTGCCAGACCACCTCGAGCGGGAGCTCGGGGTCGCGGTACTCGACGGCGGTGATGTCCACGAGGTAGTCGTACGCCTGCGCGGGGTCGTCCCGGAGCCAGGCGAGCACCTCGTGCGCCTGCCCGCGGGCCACCCAGACGATCGTGTCGCCGCAGCTCTCGCTCGTGCGCGCCAGCGCGGCGCCGAAGCGGGCCCGGAGGGCCGCCACGCTCGGGTGCAGGCTCATGCGGAGCGGGTCTGCTGGACCGAGTTGCCGAACGGCTCGGAGACCTCGTCGATGCGGTCGGGGCGGACGAACAGGCCATCCGGCCCCACCAGGCGCTCGTCCCGCATCGCGTGGTCGGTGATCGTCTCGCCGGCGATCTTCTTCTGGAGGAGCGTGATCCCGTAGATCAGCCCCTCGGGGCGCGGCGGGCACCCGGGCACGTAGACGTCGACCGGGATGATGGTGTCGATCCCCTGCACCATCGCGTAGGTGTCGAAGATGCCGCCGGAGGAGGCACAGGCCCCCATGGAAATGGCCCACTTCGGTTGCGGCATCTGGTCCCAGATCTTGCGGATGACCGGAGCGAGCTTGAACGGCAGGCGCCCGGCGCAGATCAGCACGTCGGCCTGGCGGGGCGAGAAGCTCTGCCGCTCCATCCCGAAGCGCGCGATGTCGAAGCGCGAGGCCGCCGTGGCCATGTACTCGATGGCGCAGCAGGCGGTGCCGAAGGGCATCGGCCAGAGGGAGTTCTTCCGGGCCCAGTTGACCAGGAAGTCGAGCCGGGTGGTGACCCAGTTGGGCGACATCTCCGACATCGTGGTGGTCCCGGACGGGGCCGAGGGCAGGATCAATCCCATTCGAGCGCTCCCCGCTTCCACACGTAGACGAAGCCCACCACCAGGATGAGCATGAAGGCGAGCATCTCCAGGATCAGGAGCCCGCGCATCGCCACGAGCTGCTGGAAGGCCACCGCCCAGGGGATCATGAACACCGCCTCGATGTCGAAGACGATGAACAGGATGGTGACCATGTAGAACTTGACCGAGAAGCGTTCCCGCGCATCGCCCAGGACCGGCATCCCCGACTCATAGGGGGCGACCTTGACGGCGGTGGGCTTGTAGGTGCGGAGGGCGAGATCCGAGAAGCGCGACAAGCCGAGCATCAGGACCGCGTTGGCGATCACGAAGGCGATGACCAGCAGGATCGGCAGGTAG
>DASYXP010000315.1:0-5896 GCA_035934835.1 Gemmatimonadales bacterium
CGCCGCCGCCAGCAGCCAACTGGATCGACGATTCAAGTGCATCATTGGTCTCGGTCAGTTGATGTGGAACGATCACGAGTGCCGCTCGAGCGTCGCCGTCCTGCGCCTTCCCCCGCTTTCCCGCGCTTTCCCCCGCTTTCCTACGCTTTCCTACGCCTTCCGACGCTTTCCGATGCCTTCCCCCGCTATCCTCACTTGACCAGCACGAATTCGATGGGAGTGCCCACCAACTCCTCGCGCACCACGCGGTGCGGTGCCGCCCGGGTCACGCAGAACCGGACCGGTGCCGGTCCGCCATCGAGTTCCGCCACCCGCACGGCGAACCGGCCGGCCGGGACCTCCACCGTGGCGGTGTCAGTGACGTGGAGGGTCATCTCGTGCATCGCGTTCTCGCCGGTCGCGAAGACCTTGAGGGTCCAGGCGGTATCCGCGTCCCAGTTGAGCGCCGGCAGGTAGAGCGGGATCGCGTTGTCGTCGATGGTCCCGGCCGGGACGGCCGCGTCGACGGCGAGCGTCACCGCCTTTCCGCCGATCGGCGCCACGGTGACGCCCACGGCGCGCCCGCGCCGGTACTCGACGCTCGTCCGGATGTCGATCCCCTGGACCTGCCCGCCTTGCAGCACCTGGTGCACCAGCCCGCCCCGGTCGAGCGAGATCTCCGTCCGCTGCAGCACGAAAGCGCCGATCTGGGTCACGTCGACGTAGCGCCAGCCGGCGGCATCGCGCGCGAGTTCGGCGGTCCGGTATCCTAGCGGCGTGCCGCGGACGAGGACGGTGAAGCTGTCGCGGTACGGCGCGAGTGCGGCCGGGTCGGCGCCGAACGGGCGGACCTGGCCTGCGGCCGGCGGCGCGAATGCGGCACACGCGAGGGCCGTGAGCAGGAGGGAGCGGGGCGTCACAGCGTCAAGAATGGTGCGCCCGCGGCCCGCCGTCCAGCGCTCACGGCCGGGCGGACAGGCCCACCGCGGCCCGGGTGCGGTCGGGGAAATTGCCGCAGAGGCCGTCGACGCCGAGACCCACGAGCCGCGTCAGCTCCTCGGGCGTGTTCGCGGTCCAGACGATGACGCCCTTGCCCGCGGCGTGGAGCGCGGAGACCAGGTCCGCGTCGGTGAGCGAACTCTCCTGCCACAGCACGTCCGCGCCGGCCGCCGCCACCTGCGCCACCGGGTCGATCGGGCGGCTGGCGGAGAGGACCCCCCGCCGGAGCGCGGGCGCGCGGGCGCCGAGGCGCGCGATGATCCGGTGGTCGAACGCGTGGACGCCGTAGCGGGACGGGGCGGGGCCCCGCGCGATCGTCTCCAGCAGGTGGTCGTCCCAGCGCGCCGGGAGGGTCTTCACCTCGATCCACACGTCCAGCGCCCCGACGGCGGCCAGCACCGCATCGAGGGTCGGGATCGGCTCGCCATTGGGCAGCGTTACCCGCCGCACGTCCGCCAGCGGGTGCTCGGCGATGATCCCGACGCCGTCGACCTCCGGATCGTGATGGACCACGAGCGCGCCGTCCGTGGTGGCGTGGATGTCCAGCTCGATCCCGTCGGCGCCCATCTCGCGCGCCAGCGCGAACGCCGCCGGGGAATTCTGGTAGGCGTAGCCGGAGGCGCCGCGATGGGCGATCACGCTGGCTCGGGGCATCGGGCACGTTCCTCGCAGTGGGGTGCTGACGTAGCTTAACACTGTCCCATCCCCATCGTCCGCCGAGGACCGATGACCCCAGCGCCGGAGTCCGGACCCCAGCAGGACGTCGACCTGGTCGCGGCCTGGCGCGCGGGCGACCAGGCGGCCGCGACGGCGCTGGTCCTCCGGCACACCGGCGCGGTGGCCCGCTTCCTTCATTCCTCGGGCGCTCCCCCGGAAGACCTCGACGACCTGGTCCAGGAGGCGTTCTTCCGTGCCTTCCGGCGGATCGACAGCTGGCGCGGCGAGGCGGGGTTCCGCGCCTGGCTCGTCAGCATCGCGGGCAACCTCCTCCGCGACCAATGGCGGCGGAGCAAGGGGCGCCGGATCCTGCCGCTCGACGATCGGGACCTGGCCGGGGCCGCCACGCCGGACGGCGAGGTCGAGGCCGATGAGGCGGCGGAACGCATCCGGGCCGAACTGGGGCGGTTGCCCCGGCTGCAGCGCGAGGTCTTCCTCCTACGGGTCCAGGACGGCGCAGGTTACGACGAGATCGCCCGCACGCTCGGCACCACCAGCGGCGCGGCCCGGGTGCACTACCACCACGCGATGCGGCGGTTGAAGGAGCGGGTACGATGACCACCTGTGAGGGACTCCAGGAACGGATGCCGGCGGTCGCGCGGGACGAGGAGCGGTGGAGCGCGGCCGACCTCGCCCACATCGCCGATTGCGCCGGGTGCGCGGCCGGGTGGTCGGTGGTGAAAGAGACCGTCCGCCTCGGCCGCGCCACCCCGCTGGTCGACCCGGGGCAGGTGGCGGCCGCCGTGCTCGGGCGCCTCGATGCCGATCGTGCGCGGGCCCGGGCCCGCCGGCGCTGGGTCGGGGGCGTGGTCGGCGTGGCGGCTGCGGCAGCGCTCACATTCGGGCTCTGGCCGGCCGCCCGGCCAGCGCCCGCCCCGCCGGTGGCGACCCACGCGTCGGTCTTCCTGCCGGAACTCGACTCGCTCACCGTCGACCAGCTCCAGTCGGTCCTCGGCGCAGTGGACCGTCCCCTCGGGTCCGACCGGACGCTCGATTCCTCGGGATTGGGCGGGCTGTCGGATGATCAACTTTCAGCCGTACTCCAATCGATGGAGGGGTGATGCGCTTCCTGGGTCGGTCCCTCGCCGTGCTCGCGCTCGTCGCCGTGCCGGCCGCCGCGCAACGGGTCCCTCCGGACCAGCGCGGCGCGCTGCAGCGCCGGATCGAGAACATCTTCCTGGCCCGGGTCACGGAGGAGCTGGGACTCACTGAGGGACAGGCCGCCCAGCTTCGCGGCACCGCTCAGCGGATGTTCGTCCGTCGCCGGGCGCTCGAGGCCGAGTCGCGGCGGCTGAACCAGCTGCTGGCCGGGCAGCTCCGGCCGGGCGTCGCCGCCGATCCCGACAGCGTCCGCCACCTGACCGACAGCCTGCTGACCCTCCGGGTGAGCTACGCCAGGCTGTACCAGGATGAAGTGGCGGAGATGGGCCGCTACCTGTCGCCAGTCCAATGCGCCCAGTACTACCTGCTCCGCGAGCGGCTGCTGCAGAAGATCCAGCAGGCCCGCCAGGCGCGCTCGGCGGACGGCGGGGGTGGTGCGCCGACGGATCCCGGGCCCTGAAGGTGATGGCCCCTTCAGGATGGCGCGACCTGCAAGGATCTCCCCGCCGATGTGCGCTGGATCACCTCAAATATCCTTCGATGACAGTACCTTAGGCCCGTTCTTGCGACTTGCGGAAGCCACGCGGATGGGCGAGCTTGTTGCGCAAGCCCGAGTGGCGGAATGGCAGACGCAGCGGACTCAAAATCCGCCGGGGGGCGACCCCCGTGTGGGTTCGACTCCCACCTCGGGTATCAGCTCCCGAGCGAGGCCCCAATCATGATCCTGCGACGTACGATCCCCCTTGCGCTCGCCGCGGCATTGACAAGCCTCGGCGCCTGCAACGACCTGCCCACGTCACTCCCGATCGTCCCCACCACCTGGATCCTCCCGATCAAGGCGGACACGATCTCGGTGGCACAGTTCCTTCCGGCCTCGGTCGACACCGCCGGCGGGTTCTTCGTGACGGCGGTCAAGCGGGACTCGGTCCGCGAGTCGCTCGGGCAGATGTGCCCGGCCTGCGGCGCCGTCAACGGGACCACGGACTCCGTCCCGGCATTCACCGTGGCGCTGGCCCATGCGGACTCCTTCCCGTCGCAGGTCATCTCCATCACCCCGGGGGGCTTCGCGCTCTCGTACCGGCTCGCCAACAACCTTGGCTTCGATCCGTTGCGCCCCGGTGTCGGCAAGTTCGGGTCGATCGTGACGGTCATCAAGGACTCGACCGGCGCCGTGATCGCCACCGACAGCGTCAACGGGTCGACCGACAGCCTCGCGAGCGGCACCTCGCTCACGCGGAACATCCCCCTCGGTGCGAACCCGATCGTCGGCCTGGTGAACGTGGTGGCCACCGTCAACGTGCCCCACGGCGACCCGGTCACCATCGACACGAGCGCCGCCTTCCAGGTGGCCACGCTGACCGACACGGCCACCTTGGCGGGCGTCACGGTGCAGCTGGCGAGCCAGAGCATCCGGAGCGACTCGCTGAGCGTCGACTGGTCCAGCATCGGCTCCGACATGAAGTCGAACCTGCAGGGCGCCGAGCTCCGGCTCGACATCCACAACCCGTTCACCGCGGCCGGCAGCGGCTCGGTAAGCTTCAAGCAGGGCGCCACCGACGTCATTCCCGCCAAGGCGCTCACGTTCGCCGCCGGCGTGTCCACCGACACGCTCAGTATCACCCAGGCCGAGATCCAGTCGTTGACCGCCGCCGGGAAGTTCTCGATCCTGGTCGCCGCGACGGTGAGCGGGTCCGGGCCGGGACAGTCGGTGACCCTCACACCGGCGCAGGTGGCCACCGTGGCCGGCCACGTGCTGCTGTCCATCACCTACGGGGGGAAGTAAGCGATGCGTCGAATCCTCCTGGCGGTCCTGGTGATGGCGGCGCCGGCGGCACTCGGCGCCCAGGTGGTCCCGGCGGGCGCCCGCGCCGCAGGCCTCGGGGACAACTACGGCGTGCTGGCTCGCGGGTTCGGCGCGGGCTACTGGAACCCGGCCAACCTCGGCCAGCGGGGGAACCCGGCCTTTTCCCTCGAGCTCCCGGGCGTCGGCGTCTCGGCGTCGGCGGACCCGATCAAGCTGTCGGACATCAAGAAGTACGGCGGCGACACCCTGCCGAACTCGGTGAAGCAGCAGTGGCTCAACTCCATCGGGCCCAACGGCGCGCTCGAGCTCCGCACCCAGGCGGACGTGAGCGAGGCGGGCCTGTCCATCGGCCCCGTGGCCATCACCGCCGGCACGACCGCCGGCATCCGCGGCGACCTGCCGCACGACGCCGTCGCCACGATGCTTTACGGCAACGCCGGCCCGAGCGGCCAGGGCGACACCCTCTCGTTCACCAATGGCGCGCTCCAGGCCTTCGCCGTCTCCCACATCGGCCTGAGCCTGGGCATCCCGATCCCGGTGCATATCACCCACGCTGCCGATGAACGGTTCTCCGTCGGCATCACCGCCAAGTACGTGATGGGGCACGGCCTGCTCGACGCCCGCGACGGCAAGGGCCAGCTGACCCCGGACAGTGCGTCGGTCCGGTTCGTCACCGTGGCGCTCTACGACCCGCACAACGCCATCAACGGCACTGGAATGGGCTTCGACATCGGCGCGGCCTGGACGAGCGGCAAGCTCGCGGCGGGGCTCACCATCTACGATGTGGCCAACTCGTTCCGCTTCAAGGACCAGGGGAAAGTGGGGAGCCTGAACGCGTTCGTCTCGCCCGACAGCAGCGGCGGGACGTCGAACCAGGCGCCCATCGACTCGGCCACGGACTCGCTCAAGCAGGCGGCCCAGGCCCTGGCCAGCAACGAGCGCTTCCTGCCGAGCATGCGCCTGGCGGTCGGGTACCGGCTCACCAGCCGGATCCAGCTTTCCGGCGACATCCTCCACGAATCCACCGACCCGCATGCACTGGTGACCCAGAAGGGCACGACCGTCGGCGTCGGCGCGGAGCTGCGGTTCATCCCGCTCATCCCGCTCCGGGCCGGCGTTCGGTTCGGGGACGGGGCGACGTCGTTCTCGGTCGGCACCGGGCTGGCGCTCGGGCCGCTGCACATAGACGGCGCGGTGGGGCGGCGGACCTCGACCGGGTACAACGCCGCGGTCGGGATCACGTTCGGCGCCTGGTGACTTTCGCCCGCTAGGCATTACCCTTCCGGTATGACCCTC
>DASYXP010000339.1:0-1918 GCA_035934835.1 Gemmatimonadales bacterium
TTCAAGGAATTCCTGCGCATCCCCAGCATCAGCACGTTGCCCGACCACGCCCCGGACTGCCGGCGCGCGGCGGACTGGGTCATGGACCACCTGCGCCGCCTCGGCTGCCCGGTGGTGGAACTTCTGGAGGGGAAGGGGCACCCGACGATCTGGGCCGAGGGCCCCAAGGTGCCGGGCGCCCCGACCGTGCTGCTGTACGGTCACTACGACGTCCAGCCGGCCGAGCCGCTCGAGGAGTGGGTCACCGGTGCCTTCGACCCGACCGTGCGGGACGGCAACCTCTACGCCCGGGGCGCGGTCGACGACAAGGGCCAGGTGTTCACCCTCCTCAAGGCGTACGAGTCGGTGCTCGACGCCGACCGGCGCCCGCCGCTCAACGTGCACTTCATCATCGAGGGCGAGGAGGAATGCGGCGGCCGGGTCATCTTCGATCGCCTCAAGGCCGAGCCGTGGCGCACCAAGGCCGACGCAGTGGTGGTGGCCGACATGGGCTACTACGCGCCCGGGGTGCCCGCGGTGTACACTGCGCTCCGGGGGCTGGCATACGCCGAGATCCAGGTGCGGACGGCGGAGAGCGACCTGCACTCGGGCGAGTATGGCGGGGTGGCGCCGAACGCCATCGAGACCACCGTCCGGATCCTCGCCGCGCTCAAGGACGCCAGCGGCCGGATCAAGGTCCCGGGGATCTACGAAGCGGTGCGGCGCCCGAGCCGAAGTGAGCTGGCCGGGTGGAAGAAGCTCCCCTTCGACCGGCGCACCTACCTGAAGAAGCAGGTGACCGCCAGGGCGCTCACCGGGCTCCAGAAGTACAGCATCCACGAGCGCCTCTGGGCGCTGCCTACGCTCGAGATCCACGGCATCCGTGGCGGATTCGTGGGCGAAGGCGCCAAAACCGTGATCCCGTGCCAAGCCGTGGCCAAGGTGAGCCTCCGGCTGGTGCCCGGCCACAGCTCGGCCAAGGTCTACCGCCAGCTCGCGCTCGCGGTCAAGCGGGTGACGCCCAAGTGGGCCGACGTGAAGGTGGTGCCGCTCCACTCCGGCGAGCCGGTGCAGGTCGAGGTCGACGCGCCGGCCTTCGCGGTGCTCGACCGGGCGTTCCAGGAGGTCGTGGGCCGGGCCACCGTCGCGGTGCGCGCCGGCGGGTCGATCCCGGTCGTCACGGCGCTGGCGCAGGGCGGGGCGCCGGTCCTGCTCACCGGCATCGGGCTGCCCGACGACCGGCTCCACGCCCCCAACGAGAAGGTGGCGCTGTCGCAGGTATGGGACGGGATCAGGGTGTTCGGGCGGTTCTTCGAGTTGATGGCAGGGCAGCGGTAAGGCGGAACGGCGGGAAGGCGGCAGGGAAAAGTGAAAGGAGCCCGGACACGATGTCCCGGGCTCTTCGTGGCGCTCCATCACCTTCCCTCGCCTTCCCCCGTCTTCCTGCGCCTTCCCTCGATTTCCTGCGCTTTCCCCCGCTTTCCTGCGCCTTCCCTCGCTTGCCCCCGCTTACTCCTCCGCCACCTGTTTCCCCCGGCCGAACTGCGATTCCGTGCGGGCCTGCAGCTCGTCCACGCCGATCACGGCGCGCACCGACGCCACGACGCCCGCCACGAGGTCGTCCGCCCAGTAAGGATCGGGCTGCTCGGGCTTGGGCAGCGCCTTCCCCCGCTGGTCGAGGAACCCGATGGCGGTATTGATCCACTCCGACTGCGCGGTCGGGACCAGCGACCAGGAACCGGTGGCCCGAAGTTCCATCTCGCTCAGGTCCTTGAGCTCCTGCTCGATCCCCGCGACGGCCGCCTTCGAGGTCAGGCGCTCGACGAGGAGCTTGAGCATCTGCTCCCGCTCGGACTCCTGCGCGCTCGGGAGCGGGGCCAGGTAATGGCGCTGGTCCGCCACCATTTCCGCCAGCCGGATGCAGACGGCCCGCACCGCC
>DASYXP010000346.1:0-5018 GCA_035934835.1 Gemmatimonadales bacterium
CCCCGCAGCACGGTGACGGCCTGGCCGCCGAGCCGCACGCGCTCCGGGCCGACCTGCACCCGCACCACCCCCCCGCGCTCGGAGACCTGCGCGGCGGTCATCGTGTCGCGGCCGAGGCGCCGGGCCCACCAGGGCCCGAGCATGCAGTGGGCCGACCCGGTCACCGGGTCCTCGGCGATCCCGGCGCCCGGCGCGAAGAACCGGGAGACGAAGTCATAGCCCTTGGTCGTGGCGGGCGCGGTGACGCAGATGCCGCGAGTGGTCAATTCGCCGAGGAGGCGGATGTCAGGGGCGAGTGCGCGCACCAGCGCCTCCGACTCCACTTCGACCAGGTAATCGAACTTCCCCTGCGCCGTGTGCACGATGGGCGTATGGAGCGCTTCCACCAGCTCCGCCGGGGCGTCGGTCTCCTCGGCCGCGTCAGCGGGGAGGTCGAGCTCGATCCACCCGTCCGCCGTGGTGGCCGTGAGGAGGCCGCTCCGGGTGACGAAGCGGGCGGGCTGGTCGCGCGTGAGCTTGCCCAGCTCCCAGAGCACGTGGGCGGAGGCGAGCGTGGCGTGGCCGCAGAGGTCGACCTCGACCGTCGGCGTGAACCAGCGGAGCCGCCACTGGTCCTTCTCGGGGAGCAGGAACGCCGTTTCCGAGAGGTTCATCTCGTTGGCGACATTCCGGAGCCACGCATCGTCCATCGGCTTCGCCAGGAGGCAGACGGCGGCGGGATTGCCGTGGTACGGCTTGTCGGTGAAGGCGTCGACCTGGATGAGCGGTGTGGACATGGTCCCTGGTTGGAAGAGTTCCGGCGACGGGGTGCGTCAGCCGGCCGAACCGATGATCGCGTCGGCCTCGACCTCGACGAGCATCGCGGGGTCCACCAGCGCCGCGACCTGGACCATCGTCGACGCCGGCCGGATGTCCGCGAACGCCTCGCCGTGGGCCTTGCCGACCTCCTGCCACCGGGAGATGTCGGTCACGAAGACGCGGGTGCGGACCACGTCGCCCATCGTGGCACCGGCGTTGGCCAGCGCGGCCTCGATGTTCCGAAGCGCCTGCTTCATCTGCCGGTAGGCGTCACCGGCCCCGACGATGGCGCCGTCAGGGCCGGTGGCGGTGGTGCCCGCCACGTGCACGACGTTGCCGATGCGCACGGCGCGGGAATAGCCGACGATGGGTTCCCACGGTGCGCCGCTCGCGATCAGCTGCCGGGACATCGATGCTCCGGGGGTATACGGGACGCCGGAAATTAAGGGCGTGGGGGGCGCGCCGCGAGCCGCCTCAAGTGGCGTGATGGCACGCGACGCGGTCGGCGCCGAGCGCGCGGAGATCGGGGCGCTCGGTGCGGCACCGGGCGTCGACGCCGGGGTGCTGGCAGCGTGGGTGGAAGGGACACCCGGGCGGCGGCGCCGATGGGCTCGGCGGCTCTCCGGGGACGACCAGGCGGACCGGCCGGACCGCGGGGTCGGGCTCCGGCACCGCCGCCAGGAGCGCCTGGGTGTAGGGGTGCTTCGGGCGTGACAGCACCTCCTCGGCAGGCCCCACCTCGACCAGCCTGCCCAGGTACATCACGGCGACGCGTCGCGCGATCTGCCGGACGACGGCGAGGTCGTGTGCGATGAACAGGTAGGAGAGTCCGCGGCGCTGCTGCAGGTCGGCCAGAAGGTTGACGACTTGCGCCTGGACCGACACGTCGAGCGCCGAGACCGGTTCGTCGAGCACGATGAAGCGGGGCTCGACCGCGAGCGCCCGCGCGATCCCGACGCGCTGGCGCTGGCCGCCCGAGCATTCGTGCGGGTAGCGAAGCGCAAAGGACGGGTCGAGGCCCACCTCCTCGAGCAGGGCCGACACCCGCCTGGCCACGTCGGGGCCCCGGGCCAGCCGGTGGATCTCGATCCCCTCGGCGATCGACCGGCCGAGGGTCATCCGCGGGTCGAGCGAGCTCTGTGGGTCCTGGAAGACGATCTGCGCGGTGCGGCGGATCGCGCGGAGCGCCGCACGATCGAGCGCGAAGATGTCGGTGCCGTCGAAGCGCGCGGCGCCCGCAGTCGGCTCCTCCAGGCGCAACAAGGTCCGCCCCACCGTGGACTTTCCCGAGCCCGATTCCCCCACCAGCGCCAGCGTCTCGCCGGCGTCGATGGTGAACGAAACGCCATCCACCGCGCGGACCGGGGGCCGCCGATGGAGGAGCCCCCCCTGCGGAAAGTGCTTGACGAGCCCGCTGACCTCGAGGAGCGGCGGCGTCATCGGCCCGGCTCCGCGCCGAGCCAGCAGCGCACCGAATGCCCTGGGCCGGCCGGGTGCACCGGCGCCGGAGCGCCGCACGCCGCGAACGCCCGGCTGCAGCGGGGCGCGAAGCGGCAGCCGGCGGGCCACGATCCCGGCAGCGGGACGCTCCCGGGGATCGGCTCGATGCGGCGGATGGGCCCCGTCATCCGTGGCACCGACGCGAGCAGCCCCTGGGTGTACGGATGCGACGGATGGGCAAAGACCTCGGCGGTGGCGCCTTCCTCGATGACCTGGCCGGCGTACATCACCGCCACGCGGTCGGCCCGGCCGGCGACGATCCCGAAATCGTGCGTGATCAGGAGCAGCGCCATCCCGCGGTCGCGGCGCAGGCGGTCGAGCGTCTCGAGGATCTGGGCCTGGACGGTCACGTCGAGCGCGGTGGTCGGCTCGTCGGCGACGATCAGCTCCGGCTCGCAGGCGAGCGCGATGGCGAGGACCACACGCTGGCGCATCCCGCCGCTCAGCTGGTGCGGGTAGGCGTCGAGCCGGCGCTCCGCGTCGGCGATGCCGACCTCCCGCAGCAGGGCGAGCGCCCGCTTCCGCGCCTCGCCCTTCGAGGCGAGCCCGTGGGCCACGATCCCCTCGGCGATCTGGTCGCCGATGCGCATCACCGGGTTGAGGCTGGTGAGCGGGTCCTGGAAGACCATCCCCACCCGGCGGCCGCGGAGTGCGCGGAGTTCGCCGGGGGCAAGGTTCAGCACCTCCGCGCCGTCGAAGACGATGGAACTTCCCGCGGCGATGAACCCGGGCGCGGGCACCAGGCGGAGGAGGGAGAGCGCGGTGAGGCTCTTGCCGCAGCCGGACTCGCCCACCAGCGCCAGCGTCTCGCCCTTGGCGATCGAGAACGACACGCCGTCGACCGGGTGGATGGGGCCGCCGGGGCCGGGAAAGGTCAGGCGGAGGTCGTACACCGACAGCAGCGAGGTCATCGGGTCCGGGGATCGAGGGAGGTGCGGATCGATTCGCCGACGAGGTTGACGGCCAGCACGGTGATCACGATCGCGATGCCGGGGGCGAGGCTCACCCACGGCGCCCGGGCCAGGACGTCCTTGCCTTCGAGGATCATCCCGCCCCACGAGGCGGTCGGGGGGCGGACGCCGAGGCCGAGGAAGGAGAGGCCGGCCTCGAGCAGGATCACGTCGCCCACGGCGAGCGTCGCGGCAACGAGCAGGGGACCGGCGGCGTTGGGGAGCAGGTGCCGCAAGATAACCCGGGGCCGGGTGGCCCCCATCGCTTCGGCGGCCTGGACGAACGTTTCCCGCCGCAGTCGCAGCACCTCGGCGCGCACCAGGCGGCTGGTGCCGAACCAGCCGGTGAGGCCGAGCAGGAGGATGAACGCCGGGAGCGGCATCCGGTCCCACGCCGCCGCGGCGAGCAGCAGGTAGAAGAGGCGGGGGACGGCGAGGGCGCCGTCCACCAGGCGCATCAGGACGACGTCGGTGGCGCCGCCCGCGTAGCCCGCGATGAGGCCGGCGCCGGCGCCGAGGGTGATCGACACCAGGACCGCGAGGAGCGCGATGGCGAGCGACACCCGGGCGCCGGCCACCACGCGGGCCAGCACGTCGCGGCTCAGCTGGTCGGTCCCGAGCCAGTGGCCGAGTCCCGGGGCGAGGAGCGCCAGGTGCAGCGGATCCGGCTGCGCGTCGGGGGCGGGGAGGCCCCACGGCGCGGCGATCGCCACGAGCACGATGGCCCCGAGGAGGACGATGCCGGTGCGGCGCTTCACCGGCGCACCCGGGGATCGAGCGCCGCCTGGAGCGCATCCGCAGCGAGGTTGCCGAGCACGACGAACGCGGCGACCAGCGTGGCGCATCCCATCGCGAGCGGGTAATCGCGGGCCAGGACTGCGTCCGCGGCGAGCGAGCCGAGCCCGGGCCACGCGAAGACGGCCTCGGTGAAGACGGCGCCGGTCACCAGCATCGGGAGCCAGAGCCCGAGGAGGGCGATGACCGGGCCGAGCGCGGTGCGCCAGGCGTGGCGCCGGAGGACGGCGGATTCGGGGAGCCCCTTGGCACGGGCGGTGCGGATCCACTCGGCGTCGAGCGCCTCGAGGAGCGCGGCCCGCTGGTAGCGCATCGTGACCGCAATGGTGGCGATGACCAGCGTGAGCGCCGGCAGGACGAGGTGCCGGCCGATGTCGAGCAGGTGCGGCCAGGTAGCGGTGCCGCCCGCGGCGAAAGGATCGGTCATCCCGGCGACGGGAAAGGCGTGCCACCTGAGCGCGCCGAGCCACACGAGGCAGAGGCCGGTCCAGAACGAGGGCACCGCATAGGCCGTGAGCGCGGCGTTGCCGAGCCAGCGGTCGATCCGGCCGCCGCGGTGCGTGGCCTGGTGCACGCCGAGCCAGAGCCCGAGGGTGAAGTCCACCAGGAGCACGACGCCGCCCAGGAGGAGCGTGGCGGGGAGCCGCTCCGCGATGAGCGTCCGCACCGGAAGGCCGAACTGGATCGACACGCCGAGATCGCCGTGGAGGACGCCGCGGAGGAAGGCGGCGAACTGCGCCAGCAGGGGCCGGTCGAGTCCGTAGAGGTGCCGGAGGGCGTCGGCCGCGCCGGGCGGGAGGGGCCGGTCGGCGGAGAGCCGGGCGAGGGGATCGCCCGGGGTGAGTCGCATCAGGAAGAAGAGGATGGTGAGCGCCACGGCCCACGTGACCGCGGCCTGCGCCGCGCGCCCGGCGAGCCAGCGGCTCACGTCACCGACCCGCGTCCCGGTCCCGTGGCAGCTGGCGGCCCGGCGCC
>DASYXP010000365.1:0-2090 GCA_035934835.1 Gemmatimonadales bacterium
ACCCGGCGCCGGGCATCGAGAACGACGTGCTGCAGACCCTGCCCCACGTCGAGCCACACCGAACCGCCGCCGAGCGCGCTGCTGCTTACGCGCGCCGGGGTGACTTCGTCCTCAACGTCCAGTTGGGCGTCGAACGCGACCAGGCCGTCCGAGCTTCCGGGAAGGGCTGATCTGAGCCGGTCGGCGCCTGAATTCGGTGCTTCCGCCGGCGAACGTCCTCAATTCAGCACGAGTCTGCACCTCAGCCAAGCTCTAACGAAGCCGATCGCCGGCTAACGCCGGCTCCGGCCTTATCTACGAAGGGCCGGGTCTGTCAAGCCATTCGTAGAGGCGCGACACCCAAGGCCCGGGTCCCGACGCGCCCCCTGTGGCTGGATGCCCCTCCCCGACTCACGCACCGGGCGTAGGGGCGCGGTGGGTGGCCGTCCTGCCAGGTCTTCGCATGTCTATGGCGAAGGGGGGGATCTGATGGCGTGACGCCCGTGACCAACCTTGCAGGGTCCCTGGCGCCGACAGGCGCCGAGGGTGGCTTGGACCTGAGGGAGGAGTTCCCGGGTGCGGGCGCCCAGCCTTATCTCGGTGCGCGGAGTCGAGGCTCCGGTCACATGATGTTGGATCGGGTGTGTCCCGACAAGGAACCCCGGGGTGTGGAGGTGGTGCGGCCGCTCAATCTCAAACAGGCTGTCCCGAAGGCAGGCGAGTCCGTAAGGGGAACCGGCCGCCGAACCATCAGTGAGGGACGTATCCCCTGCCACCGGGCGAGCCTCCATCCCTCACGCCGCTGCCGGCCAAGCCTCCGGGTCCAGCTCCCGCAGGGTGTGATAGCAGCGGCGGGCCAGCTTGCGTGCGACCGAGAGGATGGCAATCTGCGCATCGCCCTGATGACTTGCCTTCACCGCCTCGTAGTAGGCATGATCAGGCGAGGACAGGCGGCTCGCGTGGACGGCCGCCTCGTGCAACGCCCAACGCAGGAGCGGTGGACCTTGCCGCGACAGGTGCCCCCTGGAGCGCTTACCGTCCGAGGAGTAGACGGTGATGTCGAGGCCCGCGTAACGCACCGCGTCAGAAGACGAGGAGAAGCGTCTGGGATCACCCATCTCCGCCCAGATCGCGAACGCCAGAATCGGGCCCACCCCGTAGTGCGCCTCCACCAGCGCCCGGCACGCGGGCTCCGCCTGAGCCCGTTCGCGGACCTCCTTCCCCAGCACCTTGATCTCTGCGTTCAGGCGCTCGATCTGTCTCAGCCCGACCTCCACCGCCCGATGCCCCGCCGGCGACAGCTCCACGCCTGGCAGCAGCGCTCTGCCCGAGGCGTTGAGCACGCTCCCCAGACTCGGCACGCCCTGGTGGAAGAGGGTCGCACGGATCCGCTCTGCCCACCCCACTCGCTCCTCCATGAGGTCCTTGTAGAGCCGCACCAACGCTCGCCCTTCGAGCACCTCGGCGGGTGGGATCCACGATTCCGGCACCCGGTTCTGCTGCAGCAGCTCACGCAGGTGACGGGCGTCGGCGGCATCGGTCTTGGCGCGCTGCTTGGGCCCCCGGTCCCTTGAGAGATCTGCCGGCTCGGCCAGATGCACCTCGCATCCCGCTCGTTTTAGCTCGTCCACCACGTACCGCCAGCCGGTGCAGGCCTCGACCGCGAATGCCACCTCCTTCTCGCTCTCAAAACGAGTCAGCCACGTCCGCAGACGCTCCCTATCCGCCGGCCTGATCCGCCCCAGCCGAACCTCCCCAGTCTCGGTGCTGACGTAGTCGTACGTCAGCTGCGCTCGGTGAACGTCGAACGCGCCTACGATAGCCATAGCGGAACCTCCTCGTGCTCCTGCATCAACTCGGCGAGGGCTCGACCCCCCGCCCACCGCCATGATCACCTCATGGCTGAGCCGCGGGGGTTCCCTCCCTTTCGTATTGCATCTCAAACCCTTATGCCAAAGGGGGGCCCCCAACTCCTCAAGCCGCCGTGGGCAGCGGCCGAGTTGGCAGCGAGTTGTAGGGAGGCCTGCGTGGCTGAGGATTGCAAGTCGTCGGGCCGAGTCTCCGAAACAGCAACTGGTGAGTAGCCCCCCGACAGCCGCTTGGATGGAGGT
>DASYXP010000376.1:0-7706 GCA_035934835.1 Gemmatimonadales bacterium
GGGGCCGCTCCTGGTGGTCACCAGCACCGCGTCGCGTTCGGTGGTCGCCTTCGTCGGCGCCCCGTACTCGCTCACCCGGGGGGACACGCTGGCGCTCGTCCTGCACCACTCGGCGCTGGCCGTCGCGGCGGCGCCCCGGCCATCGGTGGAGGCGCCGCTGCCGGGCGCCGCGGCCCCGCCCGCTGCCCGGCGGCGGAGCGCCCTCCGGAGCGATGGCAGCCTTTCGCTCGACCTCGACCTGATGCAGACCCGGACCACCGGGCTCGGGGTGGCGCCCGAGCAGGTCACCCGCAACTTCACGACCCCGTCGATCGGGCTCCGTTACCGGCTCCAGGGGATGCCGGGCGGGTGGGAGCTGAGCACCAGTATCCGGGCCACCCAACGGAGCAGCACCGGCGGGGTCGTCGACCCGGCGACGCTGGTGCAGGTGTATGAGGCCGCCGTGGTGCGGCGCACCCGCACCTCGGAGGTCAGGCTGGGGCGGTTCTTCGACCCGTACGAGTCATTCAGCGGATACTGGGACGGCGTGATGCTGCACCGGGGGACCGATGCGCTCGGCGTCGGGGTGCTCGCGGGGTTCGAGCCCGATCGCGGCAACGGCGGGTTCCAGTCGACCGACCCCAAGGTCGGGGCCGTGCTCCACGCCCGGACCGGAGGCGCCGGCGTGCGCTACCGCTCCGCGTTGTCGGTCAACCTCGTCTTCCCGAGCGGGGCCGGGTCCACCCACGCCATCGTCGGCGTGACGCAGGGGATCCAGCTCCGCGCCTTCACCGTGAGCGGCGACCTCCAGGTGGACCGCAACCCGGTCACCACGCACTGGGTGGTGACCCGCCTCCTCGGCCGGATGTCGACGCGCCTGGGCCAGTCGGGGACGATCTATGCCGGCTACGCCATCCGGCAGCCGTACGTCGACTGGACCGTGGTCACGGTGATCCCCTACCGGCGGGACCAGGTGAACGCCGGCTTCACCCTCTGGTCCGCCAACGGGGGTGTGAGCGCCGACGTGAGCTCCAGCCAGCAGGAAGGCTCGGCCACGCAGTGGGCGTACACCGCGTCAGGCTCCTGGCGTTCCCGGACGCTCACCGCCACGGGCGCCGGCCTGTCGACGACGTACTGGACCGACCACGCCTCGAGCGGGCTCCTGTTCTCGCCCTCGCTGCTCCGGCGGGTCGGGTCGGCGGACCTCGACCTCGTGTACCAGTACTACCTGAGCGACGTGGCTGGCGCCCACAGCGTGTCACACGGGATCGAGTTCGGCGCCCGGCTCCCGCTGGCGGCCCGCACCCAGCTCTCCCTCCGCGCCCGCGAACGCCTCGGCGGCTACCTGCAGAGCTCCGGCATCTACGCCGGCCTCTGGTACGGGTTCTGATGGACCAGGACACCCTCATCATCATCGGCGTCGCGGCGCTGCTCGTCACGGTGGCGGTGCTGCCGTTCGTCTGGCGCATCCGCCGGCTGGAGCGGCGCGCCGTGGCCGCCCAGGCCCAGGCCGAGCGGTACGGGCTCCACGAGCCGGTGTCGCTCCATCCGGTGGTAAGCCCCGGCGATTGCATCGGGACCGGCGCCTGCGTGTCCGTCTGTCCGGAGGGGGACGTGCTCGGCCTCCGGCACGGGCAGGCGCAGGTCATCGCGCCGGCGCGCTGCGTGGGCCACGGGCTCTGCGAGCGCGCCTGCCCCACCCAGGCCATCACCCTCGTCTTCGGAAGCTCCACGCGCGGCGTCGAGATCCCGCGGGTCAAGGGGGACTTCGAGACCAACGTTCCCGGGCTTTTCATCATCGGCGAGCTCGGCGGGATGGGGCTCATCCGCAACGCCTTCGAGCAGGGACGGCAGTGCGTGGAAGGGATCGCGGGGCGGCGCTCGAAGTCCGGCGCGCACCGGCCGCACGATGGCCAGGGCACGCTCGACGTCCTGATCGTGGGCGCCGGGCCGGCGGGACTCTCGGCCTCGCTGCACTGCCAGCGACTGGGGCTCTCGTTCCGGACGATCGAGCGGGAGGATGTCGGGGGCACGGTGCGGTACTATCCGCGGAAGAAGATCGTGATGACCCAGCCGATGGACATCCCGGGATACGGGAAACTCAGGGAAAGGGAGATCCCGAAGGAGCGGCTGGTCGAGATCTGGTCGGAGGTGATCACGAAGACGGGGATCACCGTTGCGACCGAGGAGGTGGTGCAGAAGGTGGCGCCGAGTGCCGGGGGAGGATTCACCGTCGGGACGACGAAGGGGGAGTACCGCGCGCGCTACGTGATCCTTGCCATCGGCCGGCGCGGCATCCCGCGGAAGCTCGGGATCCCCGGGGAGAACCTGCCGAAGGTGAGCTATTCCCTCCTCGAACCCGAGGCGTATTCCGGGGACCGGATCGTGGTCGTTGGCGGCGGTGATTCGGCGGTCGAGGCGGCGGTCGCGCTGGCCGACCAGCCGGGGAACGAGGTGTGGATCTCGTATCGGCAGGCACAATTCAGCCGGGTGAAGTCGGGGAACCAGCGCCGGATCGACGAGGTGATCAGGTCGGGGAAGGTGAAGCCCCTCTGGCAGACCAACCTCGCCGAGATCACCTCGACCGACGTGGCCTACAAGGACGCCGCCGGAGGCGTGCACCGGATCCCCAACAGCCAGGTCTTCATCTTTGCCGGGGGCGAGATGCCGACGGGCTTCCTCAAGGCGTGCGGCGTGCAGATCGAGACGAAGTTCGGGGAGCGGTGAGGCGTCCGCTCGCGGGTGCTCGGCTGTGGGTCAGCGGGTCGCGGCGCGGCGGGCGTAGTGGTGGTCGGCAAGGATCGCGAGGGGCGTCCCGATGGCGATGATGAGGATGACCGTAGCGATGACGAACGGCTGGAGGCGGAACGGCCGGGGGCCGACGTTGCTGAGCGGGAGCACGATGAACGTCATCGCCGCCGAGACGAAGCACCCGTAGAGCACGGCCGATGCGCTGCGGCCTCGGCGGAGGAGTGGGAGGCGGGGGTAGGCCAGGAAGTAGATCGCGGTCCAGATGAGCGCGATCAGGTAATGACAGGCGAGGCCGAGGGCCGCGGTGGCGAGGCCGCCGTCGAAGGCCCGGGCGCCGAGGATCCCGCTTGCGATGCCCTGGTAGATCCGGAGCACGTGGGCGCCGGCCGTGAGCGGGTACCAGGTCGAGGCGATGCCGATGTCGAGCGTGCCCGCGATGAGCCACGCCGGGACGAGTGCGCCGAGCAGGCCGCGGCCCCGCGTGCCGGCGGCGCCTGTCACTGGAAGAGCTTCCAGCGGGATGCGACCGCCACGTATGCGAGCGCGAGCACGAAGAACACGGCGAGCCCCGCGAGGATGGCCCGCTGGGAGCCGAGCTTGGGCGCGAGCCAGGCGATCGTGAGCATGTAGGGCACCCAGGACACCAGCGTGCCCGCCAGCACCCACTTGGCGTGCTGGCCCACGGCCGCACCGCCGCCGCTCTCACCGATGAACACGTATGCCACCAGCGTGAACACGGGGATGAGTGTGGCCAGCCCGGACAGCGTCCGGTGGCCGCTCTCTTCCAGGGCGACGATGATCGCCGTGAACACGCCGCCCGTGACGAAATAGATGAGGAGGCTGGAGAGCTTCATCAGGACCGCCGCGTCAGCGTGAGTTGTTCAGACGGTGGAACGACCGAATGCCGCCCCATATGGTCCGTGTGGTCCGGCTACACCACCGCGCCGAAGAGCCGGCCGACGAGCGCGGTGCAGGCCATCGCCACGGCGCCCCAGAATGCGACCCGGACCGCGCCGCGAGCGAGCGACGCGCCACCGAGGTGCGCGGCGACCGCGCCCAGGGCAAGGAGGAGCGCCAGTGTAAGGATGACGATGGCCGCCGAAAGCCCACTCACGGCCCAGAATGCCGCCAACAGCGCGGGGGGTGCGGCGCCGATGGCGAAGGACGCTGCGGACGCCACGGCTGCCTGGATCGGGCGGGCGCGGGTGAGTTCGTGGATGCCGAGCTCGTCGCGGGCGTGGGCGCCGAGGGCGTCGTGGGCCATCAGCTGGACGGCGACCTTGGCGGCGAGGTCCCGGTCAAGGCCACGCTCCACGTAGATATCCGCCAGTTCCCTGTGCTCGGCCTCAGGCGCGGCCGCGAGCTCGCCGCGCTCCCGCGTGAGGTCGGCCTGCTCGGTGTCGGCCTGGGAGCTCACCGACACGTACTCGCCGGCGGCCATTGAAAGGGCGCCGGCCACGAGCCCGGCCACCGCGGCCAGCAGCACGGCGGAACGGCTCGGGTCGGCCGCGGCGACGCCGACCACCAGGCTGCTGGTGGAGATCAGGCCGTCGTTGGCGCCGAGCACCGCGGCGCGGAGCCAGCCGATCCGGTCGCCCCGGTGCGATTCACCCTGCGTGGCCACCGAGCCCCCATCCGCCGACCGGCGTCGTCTCCACCCGGCTGCTGAAGCCGGCGATGAGCGGCCTCCCCTTCCCGATCGCCGCCTTGACGGCGGGCAGTGCCAGCGACCCCTGGTGGCTCGCCGCACTCGCCCAGACCTCGGTGACCCAGAGGGCGTCGGGGTCGGCGGTGTCGCGGGCGATCACGTAACTCAGGCAGCCGGGCATGTCACCCGTGCCCTCGAGGAGGATGGCCGCGAGCGCGTCGCGCTGGCCCGGCGTGGCGGTGAGCTTGGCGATCAGTCCGTACATCATCTCCCCCGTGCCGGCGCGTGCCCCGGCGCCCGGGTCAGCCCCTGGGCGCCGAGCCAGGCGTAGAATTCGTCGATCCACCCGTCGCTGGTGGTGCCCTGGTGGCGGAGGCCGAAGCCGTGGCCGCCGCTGCCATAGATGTGGGCCTCGGGGCGGTCGCCCGCCGCCATGAGGGCGGCGTAGAACCGGGCGACGGCGTCGCCGGCCTGCTGGTCGTCCTGGGTCCAGGCCAGGAACGTGGGTGGCAGGTGCGCGGGGATCCTGGGCATCGCGCCAAGCGGCCCGCCGTAGATCATCGCGGCGAAGTCGGGGCGGGCGGCGGAGTCGGGTTGCACGAGCGTGCCGCTCGCCACCATCCCGCCGGCCGAGAAGCCGAGGATCCCGATGCGGCCGGGGCGGAGTCCCCACGCCGCCGCGTGGGCGCGGACCACCTTGAGGGCCTCGATGCCGTCGGAGATCCCGTAGCGGCCGGCGGTGTCGAAGTCCATCTCCGGGATGCCGTCCTGCTTTTTCTCCACGGTGCGGTACTTGAGCACGAAGGCGGCGATCCCGCGCTGCTGGAGCCAGCGCGCGACGCTCGTGCCCTCGAGGTCCATGGTGAGCGCCACGAACGCGCCGCCGGGGGCAATGATGACGCCGGTGCCGGTGGCCTTGCCGGGGGCGGGGAGGTACGCGGTGAGCGTCGGGTTCACGACGTCGATCACCACGGTGCCGAGGGGCGTGTTGGTGTAGGTCTTTTCCTGCTGGGTCCAGTGCTCGGAGCCGGGGGCCGCGCCGGGCCAGACGCGGACGACCTGCGCGCTGGCGCAGGTCGCCGACGCCGCCAGGACGAGCGCGGCCAGCAATGTGGTCCGGTGCAGGGTGCCTCCGGTGGGTCCGCGGCGCGTCAGCGCAGGTCGTGGAGGTAGTTGTGCATGTGCTCGAGGGTGGCCTGCTGCTCCCGGACCTGGTGCGCCAGGAGGTCGCCGATGGTCACGATCCCCTTGAGCGACCCGCCCTCCTCGACCGGGAGGTGCCGGACGCGCTTCGAGGTCATCAGCGCGGCGCACTCCTCGACGCCAAGGTCGGGGGGACAGGTGATGACGTCGGCGGTCATCACGGTGGAGACCTTCGTGGTGGCGGGGTCGAGCCCCCGCGCCACCACCCGGCGCAGCACGTCGCGCTCGGTGAAGATGCCGGCGAGCTTCCCGCCGTCCAGCACCGCCACGCCGCCGACATTGCGGGTGTTCATCAGCTCGGCGACGTGGAATACCGTGTCGGTCGGCTGGACCGAGATGACCTCGCTCCCTTTCCGGATCAGCAGGTCGCGGAGGGTGGCCATGGCGCGCTCCTCGTGGTGGGAGCTCTAGCTTACGGCCCGGTCCCGCCCGGCGCCATAGCGGGACCGGGCGGGCCGCGCCGGTCGCCCGTCAGGCGTCGAGCGGCCTCGATACGGACCACTTGTAGCCGTCGGGGTCGCGGACGCGGAACGCCCGGACGCCCCATGGCATGTCGGCGGGCTCGGTCTCGAGGGTGCCGCCGTGCGCCTTGATGTGCGCGGCCACGGCGTCCACCGACTGGGTAACGGACACGGTGAACGAGAATCCCTCGCCCTTCACGCGCTCCCAGCCGCGGGCCCCGTCATCCTGGTTCAGGTTGATCCGGACATTGCCGGCCTGCACGGCGATGCTCCGGAGCTTGCCATCGCGCTCGGTGCGGCGCACCTCGGTGAAGCCGACGACGCCGGTGTACCACGCGGCGCTCTTCTCGAGGTCCTTCACGGTGAGGGAGGCCATCAGCGCCTGCCCCTGGAGTGGTTCTGCCTTGGTGCTCATCGGTCCCCGGATGGTGGAAGTGGTCGCTAGTGCCGGTGCCAGGTGTTGTTCGTCGTGTCGGCGTCGACCCAGATCCCTCCGTCGATCGTCACCGACTGCACCGTCCCGGCCGCGGGCACCGTCACGACGGCCGTCCGCCCGTCGTGCGACCACACGGCCGCGGTCGCGTGCTGGCGGACGACCTTCCCGTCGGTGAGGGTCGCCACGAGGTCGAAGGGCGCGTCCATCCCGCCGACGTTCTCCACCGTCACCGCGTACCCGCCCTTGGCCTTGGCCACGTTCTTGACCGCCAGGTCGATGTACCCGTTGCTGAAGAACCAGTTGGCCCAGAACCAGTCGAGCGGACGCTTCGCCACGTCGTCGAAGGTGTAGAAGAAATCCCACGGGGTCGGGTGCTTGCCGTGCCAGCGCGCCATGTAGGCGTGGAGGCACTGGCGGAAGAGCGCGTCGCCCAGCATGTCCTTCATGGCGAGGTAGGCGAGCGACGGCTTGCCGTAGGCGTTGATGCCGTAGGCCTGGCCGGTGAGCGCGTCGGCCGGGGTGATGACCGGCAGGTCCTGGAGCGGCGAGGGGTTGTGGGCCCAGTTGTCGACGCGGAAGCGCTGGAAGAGCGTGGTGGCGGTGTCGGCGCCCATGTCGAGGGTGTTGATGAGGTACTCGAACGTGGTGGCCCACCCCTCGTCCATGAAGGCGTAGCGGGTCTCGTTGGTCCCCATGTAGAACGGCATGTAGGTGTGGGCGATCTCGTGGGCCACCACGAACTGGGCGAACGCCGGGTCGGGGTACGACTCGTCGTTGGCCATCATCGGGTATTCCATCCCCGCGCCCCCCTGGAAGGCGGTCATCTTCTCGTAGGGGTAGGGCACGCCCGGCCACTGGTGGGACAGGAAGTCGAGCGAGTGGGCGGCGAACCTGACCATCTGGTGGAAGTCGGCGGCGGTGTCGTTGTAGGCCGCCTGCACGCTGGCGCGCCGGTGGGCGGCGTCGTCCACCTGGACGCTCCCGGCGTCCCAGTCGTAATGGTCGCTCACGCCGAAGGCCATGTCGGGGACGTCGGTGGCGGTGAAGTGCCAGCTGTTGACGGTGCCCCGGGCCGTCACCTTCCCGGCGCGGATCTCAGCACCGGTGGCCACATGGAGGGGGGTGTCGGAGGTGAAGGAGGCCTGAAAGCGCTGCAGCGCCGCCGGCTGCAGCAGGTCGGCCGCGTTGGTGAGGGTGCCGGTGCCCCAGACGACGTAGTTGGCGGGGA
>DASYXP010000036.1:0-1627 GCA_035934835.1 Gemmatimonadales bacterium
CTTGAGCGCCTCGAGGAGCGCGGAGCGCTCGAACCACCCGCGGGTGAGGGTCCGCATCGCCGCGGCGTCGCGCGCCACCTCGTAGAGCGTGGTGTGCTCGGTCCGGCCGTGGGTCAGCTGGTCGATGAAGTTGAAGACCAGCGCCGTGACCCCTTCCTGCGCCAGGTGCGACGGCAGCCGCCGGAGCAGCGACTCGCCGTCCTGGGCGGTGAAGAGCTTCTCGTAGCGCACCGGCACGGACCGGCCGGTGAGGTCCTGGAGCTGCTCGGTGAGGAGCTGGGCCTCGTGCGCGTTGAGGCTCGACTCGTCGTCCGGCGCCTGCCACCACTCGGGGTGGCGGGTGGCCAGGTCCCGCGGCAGGAGGCCGCTGAAGATCGCGTTCCGCGCAAAGGGCGTGGCGGTCGGCAGGATCGAGAAGTAATGCGCCGTCTCGATGTCGAACCAGCGGGCGATCAGCGGGTGGAGGACCTCCCACTGGTCGAGCCGCAGGCAGTCGAGCACGATGAGGAGCGCCTTCCCGTGCGCCTCGAGCACCGGCTGGAGGAACTCCGCGCCGATGTCCACCGACAGCGGCGGGCGGTCCGCGTCCTCACGGAGCCAGCCGGCGTAGTGGCCGGCCACGAAGCGGGCAAAGTCGGGCCGCAGGCTCTCCTGCAGCGTGCGGAGCGCGTCCTGCAGGCCGCGCTCCTCCGCCTCGCCCAGCCGCACCTCCCACTGCGCCAGCTCCGCCGTCAGCTCCATCCACTCGCGCCAGCCGAGCGGCGTGCCGCGCCGCGCCTCGAGCTCGCGGAAGCGGGTGGCGAAGTCGCGCGCAAGGCGCTGCTGGCGGATCCGGTCGCCCTCGAGGAGCCGCGTCACCACCGAGAGCACCTGGCGCGGGTTGACGGGCTTGATGAGGTAGTCGGAGATCTCCGAGCCGATCGCGTCGCGCAGCGTGTCGGGCTCCTCGCTCTTGGTCACCATCACCACCGGCATCGCCTGGTCGATGGCGCGGATGTCGCGGAAGAGCTCCAGCCCCCGCCGCCCCGGCATCTGCTCGTCAAGGAGGACCACGCCGTAGGGCTGCCGCTGCAGCAGCGCCAGCGCATCGTCGCCGTGGGCCGCGCGCTCGACCGCGAAGCCCTGCTGTTCGAGGAACAGCACATGCGACGTGAGGCTGTCGACCTCATCGTCCACCCACAGGATGCTCTTGGGACGCGCCATGCGCGAAAGCTACCGTGAACGGTGAACGGTGAACAGTGAACGGGGAACGGTGAACGGTCACGGGTGCCCGCCGGTCGCCCGTTCCCCGCTCCGTGTCTACCGCGCGCCGGCTGACGGCGTACATTAGCCCGGTGCCGTCCTTCCCCGCCCCGCGCATCCTCGCCGTCCGCCTGAGCTCGATCGGCGACGTCGTCCTCATCACGCCGCTCCTGCGCGCCCTCCGCGCCCGGCACCCCGGCGCCCACCTGTCCGTGCTCACCAAGCGGGCCATGGCGCCGCTCCTCCAGCACGACCCGCGCATCGACTCGCTCATCGTGCTGGAGCCGGGCGGGTCGCTCGCGGAGCTGGCCCGACGCCTCCGAGCGGAGCGATATACCCACTTCCTCGACCTCCACGGCTCCCTCCGGAGCCGCGCGCTCCGGTG
>DASYXP010000056.1:0-1788 GCA_035934835.1 Gemmatimonadales bacterium
ACGCCGTCGTAAACGTTCTTTCTCTCGGGGGATTCGACGAACGAGTGCCTCAACAGCTTTCTCGTCGGAGCGTGCGGGTGATCGATCACGAAGCCGCCGCCCGCCTTCGACAAGTTGCCGGTGACGTCCACGTCTCCGATAAAGAGAGCGGCCAGCGTGCCGCCCCAGCCGAGCACGCCGGTGTCGAGGCTGACACCGAAGACACCGGTGCCGTTGAGGGTGACGCCCCGTACGCCGGGGCCCTGGGTCGAGAAGGCGGCCACTCCGGCACCCGACACCGATTCGCCATACACCCCGACCTCGGTGTCCGCCTGTCCCATGACGCCGATTCCGCCGGCCGGACGGAAAGGATTGGCACCGCTCCCGTAGACTCCCACGGTTCCGCTCGGAAACGAATTCGCGTTCGTCGCGTAGCCGCAGACTCCGACCGGACCCAGTCCGAAGACACCCGCGGCATTCAGCTGCGCACTCAGCGTGAACCCAGCCACTCCAGAGGAATACTTGCTGGAGCCGAGGACGCCATTGCCCCCGCCCCCGAACGCACCGGCGGATCCAGAGTCGCCCCAGACACCGAAAGTCTTTGCCGGGTCCGGAAGGAATCCACTGGGGGTACCGTCATCACCTTGAAGCGTTGCCATGGTGGGCTCCGGGGGGTGTTGTGGAGGTCGCCGCTTCGGACGACCGCGTGCCGTAGCTATCTGGGATGGCTGCCGTCACGCCGATCCTCTCCTCTATTACTGTCGGGTTTCGCTCCGCGCTCTCACGGCGAAGGGCTTCAAGTCACCCCTCGGCCTGTGGATGAAGCCCGCGGCGTGGTTCGCAAGACGGGGTTTGAGGGGCTCAAAGCACCGGGGAGCGGAGGGATCAGTCCCCGGCGACGTACACCGTAAACGGCGCCCAGAGCGCGGGGTCGAGCGAGGGTGAGCGCTCGAGCGCTTGGCGCATAGCGTCGGCCAAGGCTCGCGCCACCTCGAGCCCGTCCGAGGAGCCCCGAGGGAGAGTGCTGGCCTCTGGGGCCACGAGTCCCCTGTACATATTCACCATCAAGGTGGCGGCAACTCCATCCGAGACCGGCCAGAGTGAAGCGACGACCGCACGCGCGCCCCGCGCGAGCGCCGCGTAACGCAGTCCCACGATGCCCTCAGTCCGGTACTCCTTTCCGAGAGCGGTGTCGCAAGCGCTGAGCACGATGGCCTGGGCGTGAAAGGTCCGCGTCAAGAGGTCCGCCGCGCGCAGGTACGGATCGCTGACCAGGCCCGCCTGGTCACGGGTACTGAGGATCAGCGCAGAGAGTTGCGGAATCTCGGAGTCAATGAGTCCATGGGAGGCGACGTGGATAAAACGATAGCGGCTCAGGTCCCGGTCGAGTACGGCGTCCCGCGTGGCGCCTTCGCCTTCCAGCAGCTCCACGTTCTGCTCGCCGAGCAGGTCGCGAATCTGCGCCGCCTCCCGCGCGCTTGACTCGAGCCGCGCGAGGTCCGGTTCGGCGTGAGCAGTGGGCAGCACTCCCCGATGCTCGCTAGGCGAAGTGGCCGGAGCGCTCGCTCGATCTCCTCGGGCGCCGAGCCTCGGGTCGTCGGCCCCGTAGATCGGGTCCGCGACGAGCAGCATCCGCGTTCCAGATGCGACCGCCGCTGTCGCTTGGCGGTCACCCAGGAAGCGCAATGCAGGTGCCTCCGCCACCGCGAACGACTGCACCACGTAGGGGTGATCGCTGCGTTCGGGATCGAGGAGTGCGGCAAACGGCACGTAGTGCAGGAATTCGTCGGGGATGAGGATGAGCTCGTG
>DASYXP010000060.1:0-5353 GCA_035934835.1 Gemmatimonadales bacterium
AGGGAAACGTCGAAGAGTGGGCGGTGCCCCGACCCGGGCTCTCACCCCTCTTCACTCTTCACTCTTCACTTTTCACTTTTCACTTTTCACTCTTTACTCGTCGCCCTCCTTCTCCTTCTCCTTCTTCCTTCTCACTTGCCCGCCAGCACCAGCGTCCGCAATTCGCTCATCTCCTCCATCGCGTAGCGCACGCCCTCCCGCCCGAACCCGCTGTCCTTGACCCCGCCGTATGGGTACGTGTCCACCCGAAGGGTCGGATAGTCGTTGGCGATGACGCCGCCGACCTCCAGCCGCTCGAATGCCTGCCAGATGCGCCGGACGTCCCTGGTGAAGACGCCCGCCTGCAGCCCATAGCGCGAGTCGTTCACGACGCCGAGCGCGCCGTCGAAGGTGTCGTACGGCTCCACCACGAGCACCGGGCCGAACACCTCCTCCGCCCACACCTTGGCATCGTGCGGTACGCTGGTGAGCACGATCGGCGCCACGACGTTCCGGCGGCGGGGGCCGCGTTCGAGCCGAACGGCCCCGGCCGCCTCCGCCGCGTCGACCCAGGCCTCGACGCGGTCGGCGTTGCGGGCGTCGATCATCGGGCCCACCACGGTGCGCGGGTCGGCGGGATCACCGACCGGGAGGGCGCGGGTCGCACGGAGCAGCGCCTCGGTGAACGCCGCGGCGACCGGCCGGTGCACCAGCACGCGCTGGACCTTGATGCACACCTGACCCGCGTACGCGAACGCCCCCGCCGCGACCCGGGCCGCGATGCTGGCCAGGTCGCCGGCGTCCTCGTGGATGATGGCCGCGGCATTCCCACCGAGCTCGAGGAGCACGCGCTTCTTGGGCGCCGCCGCCTTGAGGTGCCAGCCCACCGCCGCGCTTCCCGTGAAGGAGAGCACCTTCATCCGGTCGTCGGTGGCGAGCCGCTCCGCGAGGGGGATGGGCAGGTGGAGCACGCTCAGCGCATCGGCCGGGAGCCCCGCTTCGCGGAGGATCCGGGCGAGGGCGAAGGCCGCCCCCGGATCCTGCGGCGGCGGCTTGAGCACGACGCTCGCGCCGACGGCGATGGCAGGCGCCAGCTTATGGGCCACCAGGTTGAGCGGGAAGTTGAACGGCGAGATCGCGGCGACCGGGCCGGCGGCAAAGCGGGAGACGATCGCGGTGGCGGACGGCGTTCGCGGGTCGACGTCGAGCGGCAGCACCTCGCCGCCCCAGCGACGCGCTTCGTCGGCCGCGAAGGAGAAGGTCAGCGCCGCACGGTCCACTTCGCCGAGCGCCTGGGAGACCGGTTTCCCCCCCTCCCGCACGATGAGCGCGGCCAGTGCATCGCGCTCCGCGGTGAGGCGCCGGGCCGTGGCCTCGAGGATGTCGCGCCGGGTGTGGCGGGGGAGGGCGCGGAGCTCGGCCGCGCCGCGGACCGCCGCCGTGAGGGCCAGCTCGAGGTCGGCGGCGTCGGCCTGCTCGGCCCGGGCCACGACCGAATCATCGAACGGATTCCGGATCTCATCCGACGCCCGGCCGGCGCGCGCGTGTGGCGCGCCCGCGATCCAGGGTCGGTAGGTGTCTGCAGGCATCGGGGTCCTCCAGGTGCGGTCCGGCGCTGGTCGCGCCGACCGGGGTGTCGTACTATATAATGAAGCGGGACCGCTCCGGTCCCGTCGGCCGTCGCACCTCCCACCGTACACTCCGGGACCCGCCCATCGTGACTGCACTGCGTCACCCCCCGCTCGTGGCCGTATGCCTTCTCTTCGCCGTCGGGTGCCGGCTCGAGCAGCGTCCCCCGGCGGGCCCGGCGCGGGAACAGGCGGCTGCCCAGGCCGCCGTCACCGCGTACTATGACGCGGTCGCGCGGGGCGATGCGGCCGTGACCCGCGATCCGACCCTGGCGGCCGATTCGCTGGCGCCGCTCCGGATGGACGTGCAGGTGGTCCGGGACCTTGCCACCGCGTGGGTCACCGTCCGCACCTTCGGGGGCGGCGTCGATGGGGCGGGGCCCCGGCTCCAGCTCCTGGTGCTGCGGCGGACCGGCGGCGCCTGGTCGGTCATCCGCGTTGTCACCGCGGCGCCCTGAGTCGCGATGGCCTCGGTCACGCTGCGGCGGGTCGTCAAGTCCTACCATCCGCCGGCGCGGGCGGTCGACGACGTGTCGCTCGAGGTGGCGCCCGGTGAATGCGTCGCCATCCTCGGGCCCTCCGGCTGCGGCAAGAGCACGCTCCTCCGCTGCATCGCGGGGCTCGAGCAACCCACCTCCGGCGATATCCTGATCGGCGACCAGCGGGTCAATGACGTGCCGCCGGCGGAACGCGACGTCGCGATGGTGTTCCAGAGCTATGCCCTGTATCCCCACCTGACGGTCCGCGAGAACCTCGAGTTCCCGCTCCGGATGCGGAAGGTCCGCCCCGCCACGCGGTCGGAGCGCATCACGTCGGTCGCGCGTCGCCTGGAGCTGGGCGATCTTCTCGACCGGTTGCCCGGCCAGCTCTCCGGCGGCCAGCGCCAGCGGGTGGCGCTGGGCCGAGCGCTGGTGCGCGAGCCGGCGGTGTTCCTCCTCGACGAGCCGCTCTCCAACCTCGATGCGACGCTCCGCGTCCAGCTCCGTGCCGACCTGCTGGCGCTGCAGGCCTCGCTCGAGGCGACGATGCTGTTCGTGACCCACGACCAGGCCGAGGCGCTCACCCTCGGGCGCCGGCTGGTGGTGATCGACGGCGGTCGGGTGCAGCAGGTGGGGACGCCCAACGAGGTATACGGTTCGCCGGCCAACGTCTTCGTGGCGCGGTTCGTCGGGACGCCGGGGATGAACCTCTTCCGGGCCGGGGTCCGCCTGCCGGCCGGCCCCGAGGGCGCGGTGCAGGCCGGCATCCGTCCCGAGCATCTGGCGCTGGTGCCGGTCGACTCCGGCGCCGGCAACGCCGAGGTGGCCGCGGTCGAGCGGCTCGGCAGCGAGACGCTGGTGCACGTCCGGCTCCCGGAGGGGGGCGAGGCGATCGTGCGAGTGCCGGGCCTCGGCGCATTCGCGCGGGGGGACCGGGTGGGGCTCGGGTTCGATCCCGCCAACCTGCGGTGGTTCGATGCGACGGGTCGCGGCCTGTAGCGCGGCGGTGGCCATCCTCGCCGCCGTGGGGTGCGGCGCCGGGGCGGGCCCCGCGCAGCCGAGCCTCGGCGTGGCGAGCTGGGCCGATGCGCTGGAGCAGGGCATCGACCGGCGGACATTCGCGCACGCGGGAACGCGGCTCCCCGGCGTCGAGATCCGGCAGGAGGCGGTGCCCGACCAGGCCGAGTACCGCGAGCGGCTGCTGACGTCGATCGCGGCCGGCACGCCCCCCGACGTCCTGCTCCTCGACAACATCGACGTCCCGGCCTTTGCCGCACGCGGGGTGCTGCTCGACCTGGCGCCCTTTGCGCGGCGGGTGGGGATCGACACCGCGGCCTTCGACCCCCGGGTCCGCGCCGCCTTCACCGTCAACGGCCAGCTGCTCGCCTTCCCCAAGGGATACTCTCCGCTGGTCGTGGTCTACAACAAACGGCTCTTCGACGCGGCGCATGAGCCGTATCCGTCCCCCGACTGGACCTGGGACGACTTCATCCGCACGGCGCGGGCGCTGACGCGGGACACCGATGGCGACGGCGTCGTGGACCAGTGGGGCGCGCTCTTCGACCGGCGGCCCTTCATCTGGATCCCGTGGATCTGGGCCGGCGGCGGGGACGTCATCTGCCCCGACGGACGCCACGCATCGGGGTGCCTCGACAGCCCCGCCACCGAGCGCGCCTTCCGCTGGTACATCGACTGGGTGGTGCGGGACAGCATCTCGCCCCGGATGGAGACGCTCCGCGCATCGCTGGGCGACAACTTCCGGCTCTTCAACAGCGGCAAGGTCGCGATGATGACGGCCGGCCACTTCTGGCTGCCGCAGTTGCGGGCCTACGCCGCCGACGGGCGCACCGCGATCGGGTTCGTCCCGATCCCGCACCGCCCCGGCTCGCCGCCGGCGACGATCTTCTACGCGTCGGGATGGGCCGTGCCGCGCAACGTGCCCAACCGGCGCCTGGCGGTGACGCTCGCCGCGTTCCTGGCCGACACCGTGGCGCAGCGCATCCGGGCGGAATCGGGGCTCGAGCTCCCGGGGCTGTCCTCCGTGGCCGACGACCTCGTGGCCCGGGATACGACCGGCTGGGAGCGCGCCTTCCTCGACGCGATGCCCTCGGCGCGGCCGCCGTGGGGGGCGCGCGTCGCCGGCTGGCGCGAGGTCGAGGCGCGCCTCCCCGACGTGATCGACCAGGTGGTCCTCGGCGGCCGCGACCTCCACGCCGCGCTCGCCGATGCGGCCCGCGACATCGACGCCATCCTGAAGGAGACGGAGCGGTGACCCGGGGCCGCGGGGTGGGGTGGTGGCGGGCGGTGGGTCCGCTCTGCGGCGCGCTCGCGGTGGCGGGGCTCTGGCACACGACCCGCGCCGGCGTGCGCGCGCTCCAGGTCGACGTCTCGGCCGCGGCGGCCCAGGGCGCGGCGGGGTTCTTTTCCCTCGTCGTCCCGGCGGACACGGCCGGGAACTACGACGGCACGCGGCTCCTCTCGAGTGCCGCACTGCTCGAGGCGTCGGAGTTCTGGCGGCTCGGCTTCCAGGTGGCGCGTGGCGCCACGCCGCTCCTGCCCGACCCGTCGCACGGCGCCCCGCCCTCGGTGGACGCGGCGGAGGGCGTTCGGGCCGGCGCCGCGCGGGCAGTCGGCGCGCGCCCGGACGGCGGCCTTGCAGTGTTCGTGCCGCTCTTCGACCGCGATCTCTGGGCGGTGCGCGGCTGGGTGGAAGTGTGGGACGCGCTGCCCCCCGGCGGCGCGCCCGTGGTGGGCTGGCTCCTCACCGCACTGGTGCTTGTGGCGTTGGTGCGGACCGCGCGCCTGACGACTCCGTCGGCCACGTCCCGCGGGCGCCGGATGGCGGCCGCGGTCCCGATCGCGGCGATGCTCGGCCTGGCCGCCGCGTCGGTCATTTCCCTTCGGTCCACCGCCGCCCGGGCCACCGACCTCTCGCTCATCCGGGCCCGGCGCCTCGCCGAGGTGGCATCGGTCAGTCGCCGCCTGTCGGTGGCCGACCTCGAGCGGCTCGCGCCGGGAATGGACATCGAGGGCGCCGACTCCCTCGACCTCGGGCGCTCGGTGCGGCGCTTGACGGTCGACGGCGCCGACGAGTCGGTGGTGGCCGGGGTGATGAGCGGGGGGCGGCCGTTCCGCGTATCGATCGTCCCGTTCGAGTCTCGCCTGTCTGGCGTGTGGGCGGCGCTTGCGGGGTGGGTGCTGCTCCTGGTCGCCGGGGTCGGATTCAGCGGCTGGGCCACGGGCGCGGTGGGGGAACGCGCGCACTTC
>DASYXP010000070.1:0-2038 GCA_035934835.1 Gemmatimonadales bacterium
CACCACGAACGTCACCGTGTCCCACGCGTTCCGGACGCCGAGGAGGAGGAGTCCGAGCGCGCATCCGCCGATCGTGAGGAGCGCGCCGGATGGCCATTGGTCGAGCGCGACTCCTGCGCCGGCGGGAACGGCCGCGCTGACCGTCGGATCCATCACCGCCCCACCATCCGGGCCAGGTGCGGCGGATAGCGTTCCCCTTGCAGCGCGATGCTCGTGGTGGCCTCGTTGATCTCCTTGATGTCGGCGGCGGAGAGTGCCAGCGTCGTGGCGCCCAAGTTCTCGTCGAGGCGCGAGAGCTTCGTGGTCCCGGGGATCGGCACGATCCAGGGCTTCTGCGCCAGGAGCCAGGCGAGCGCCACCTGCGCCGGTGTCGCCCCCTTCCCAGTCGCGATCTTGCTGAGGAGATCCACCAGCGCCTGGTTGGCCTTCCGGTTCTCCGGCGTGAAGCGCGGCACCACGTTCCGGAAGTCGTTGGCGGTGAACTTGGTGTCGGCGGTGATGGTGCCGGTGAGGAACCCCTTCCCGAGCGGGCTGAAGGGGACGAAGCCGATCCCGAGTTCCTCGAGGGTGGGGATCACTTCCTTTTCCGGCTCCCGCCAGAAGAGGGAGTACTCGCTCTGGAGCGCGGTGATCGGCTGGACGGCGTGCGCCCGCCGGATGGTCTCGACCCCCGCTTCCGACATCCCGAAGTGCCGAACCTTCCCCGCCTTGATGAGGTCCCGCACGGCGCCGGCGGTGTCCTCGATCGGCGTCTCCGGGTCCACCCGGTGCTGGTAGAGGATGTCGATCGTCTCCACCCGGAGCCGCCGGAGCGAGGCCTCCACGACCTCGCGGATGTGCGCGGGGCTGCTGCTCAACCCCCGCTCCCCACCGGCGGGAAAGGTGAAGCCGAACTTGGTGGCGATGATCACCTTCCCCCGGTGGGACACGAACGCCTCACCGAGGAGCTCCTCATTGGTGTAAGGGCCGTACGCCTCGGCCGTGTCGAAGAAGGTGATCCCCCGGTCTACCGCGGCGTGGAGGAGCCGGATCATCTCCTTCTTCTCACCGGGAGGGCCGAAGCCGTGGCTCATCCCCATACAGCCGAGCCCCATCGCCGAGACCTTGAGGCCGCTCCGTCCGAGCGTGCGGGATTCCATGGTGCCATCTCCGATCAGGTGCGCGGCGTTACCCACCCCGCGTGCAGGCAGGGCTGGTTCAGGGTCGCCCAAGGAACGTAGCTTCCGACATCGGGCCAGCGAAAGCTCGCCCGGCGGTCCCCAGCCTTCCGGGAGCGTTACCCGTGCCGAACGGCGCCAAGATCACCATCCGCCCCGCCCTTCCCGCCGACCTCCCCGCCATCGGCCGGCTCGGCGCCCTCCTGGTCCAGACCCACCACGACTTCGATGCCGCACGCTTCATTGCCCCTACCCCGGCCACGCCGCAGGGGTACGCCAACTACCTCGGCACCCAGCTCACGGAGGACCGCGTCATCATCCTGGCGGCGGAACGGGAAGGTGCTGTGGCGGGATACGTCTACGCCGGGCTCGAGGGGATGGACTACATGGCGCTCCGCGGGCCTGCGGGCGCCATCTACGACGTGGTGGTGGATCCTGCATCGCGGCGCCAGCGCGTAGGACGGCAGCTGCTGGATGCGGCGATCGAACGGCTCAAGGGGATGGGAGCGCCGCAGGTCGTTCTCTCGACAGCGGCGAAGAACGAGGAGGCCCAGCGGCTCTTCGCGAAGGCGGGATTCCGCCCGACGATGATCGAGATGACCAAGGGGCTTGGCGGCGGGAAATGACGTCGGGGTCGCCTGCGGCGACCCGACGCCCGGCCACCATCACCACCCGGATCCGTAGGGGGTGGCCTGCGGCCACCCAACGCGCCCCGATGCTGGCATCGCGACCGCGCCCCGGCGGGTAAACCCGCCTCTCTGGATGACGCCGTAAACGGCTGGCATCCGGAATGGAAGCCGGCGCCCCAGCCCCTGTTCCAGCCCTTCAGGTCGTCATGCCGAGAGGCGCGTTTACGCGCCGGGCCTGCGGCGACACCGACC
>DASYXP010000096.1:0-11805 GCA_035934835.1 Gemmatimonadales bacterium
GACCGGCTCGGGGCGGTGGTCGTAGAGCACCTTCCCGTCGGGTCCGCGGATCTCCTTGACCAGCGTCGGCGTGAGGAGCACGCCATCGTTCGCGATCGCGCCGTACGCCGCCGCCAGCTGCAGCGGGGTGACCCCCATCTCGTAGCCCATCGCGTGGCTGGCCCGGGAGAGCGAGGTCCACTGGTCCGGCCGGGTGAGCCGCCCGCGCGACTCGGCCGGGAACTCGATCCCCGTCGGGCTCCCGAAGCCGAAGGCGCGGAGCATGTCGTACTGCTGGTCGTCGGTGAGGCGGGAGGAGAACTGCGCCATCGCGATGTTGCTCGAGACCCCGATCGCCTGGGCCAGCGTGACCGGTCCGTGCATCGGGTGCACGTCGTCGATGGCGCGGGTATCGCCCCGGGAGTTGATCGGCATCAGCCAGTGGCCGTCGTGGCCGCTGACCGTGGCCGTGCTGTCGACCAGGCCGTCGGTGAGGAGCGCCGCCGCGGTGAAGAGCTTGGCGGTGGACCCCGGCTCGAAGGGGTCGGTGATGGTGGAGGGCCGGACACCGGCGTCCCCGCTCGCGGCGCTCTGCCGGGAGGCGAGCGCCAGCACCTCGCCGGTCTTCGGGTCGAGGAAGACGACGTCTCCGCCCTCGGCGTGGAGTGCCTGCAGCGCCTGGGCCAGGCCCTGCTCGGCGATGTCCTGCAGTTCCGCGTCGATGGTCAGGATGACGTCGCCACCCGCCACCGGGTCGCGCACCTGGCGCGAGGGCGAGTCGTAGGTCCGCCCGGCGCGGTCCTTGATGACCACCGCCTCGCCTGGCACGCCGCGCAGGAGCGAGTCGAGCACCAGCTCGAGCCCCGATGCCCCCCGCCCGCTGTCGGAGGAGAGCGTCCCGATGATCGGACGCGCCAGGCCGCGCGCCGGATAGAAGCGGGCGTATTCGCGGTCGAGATGGACGCCGTGCAGGTCGCGCAGCGGGTCGACCTGGGCGGCGCTGAACGGGCCGTAGTAGTAGATCCACCGGCGGGGACCGCGGAGGTCGGCGCGGATCCGGGCCGCCGGCAGGTCGAGCGAACGGGAGAGGAGCCGCACCGCCGCGTCGCGGTCGGCCAGCTCGTTGGGCGCGAGCCCGACGTGGTAGTACTCCTGCGTCACCGCCAGCGGCACGCCGTTGCGGTCACGGATGGTGCCGCGCCGGGCGGGGAGCACCAGGTGCTCGGTGCGGTCCTTGGCCGCCTCGCGCGCGTAGCTGGCCCCCTGCCACACCTGGACGTACGCCGCCCGGCCGACGACCGCCGCCAGCGCGAGCGCGAACCCGGCCTGGACGAACCCGAGCCGCGCCTCGGCCCGCGCCATCAGCGGGTGCCGCTGCCCGCCGGGGCGGGCTGGAAGAGGACGAAGTCGCTGTCGGAGGGGAGGTGGAGGCCGAGCGCCGACTCGACGCGCGGTACCAGGACCTGGCGGCTGGAGGCCTGGCGGATCTCGCGCTCGAGCTCGCCCCGGCGCGCCTCGAGCGACGCGCGTTCCTCCCGCGCCTCCTGCAGCCGGCCCGCCGCCCGGTACCCCGCCGCGGTGCGTGCGACCACCACGCCCGCCACGGCGAGGAACACGACCAGCCAGAGCATGACCCAGTGGCGGCCCTTCAGCGTCATTCGGCCTTCCGGAAGAACCTGAGCTTGGCGCTGCGCGCGCGGGGATTGTCCGCGGTCTCCGCCGGGTCGGCGACGATCGCGCGCCGGGGCTCCGCCGCGCCGAGCGGGCGGCCGCGACAGGTGCACACCGGCTGTTCCGGCGGGCAGACGCAGGCCCGCGCCCACTCGTGGAACAGGTGCTTCACGATCCGGTCCTCGCCCGAATGATAACTGATCACGGCCAGCGTTCCCCCCGGCGCGAGCGCGTCGAGGAACACCGGGAGCGACGCGGCGAGCGCGTCGAGCTCGCCGTTGACCGCGATCCGCACCGCCTGGAAGAGGCGGGCAAAGTCCGGCGGCCCCGACTGCGGGCCCAGCACCGCGCGGATGGCGTTCACCAGGTCGTCGCTCGTCCGGAACGGGGCACGGGTGCGCCGGCGCACCACCTCCCGGGCGAGGGCACGGGCCCGGCGTTCGTCACCGAAGTCACGGAAGATCGCCTCGAGCTCCGCCTCGTCCCCATCGTTGAGCAGGTCGGCGGCGGAGGGCCCGGCACGGTCCATCCGCATGTCGAGCGGCGCGCCGGCCCGGAAGGTGAACCCCCGGGGATCGTCGTCCAGCTGGCGCGAGGAGACGCCGAGGTCGAGCAGCACGAAGTCGGGATGGAACGCCTCCACCCGGCGGTGCACCGGGGCGTCGCCGAACGACCCCGCCACGACGGTGACCGCGGCGCCCGCCAGCCGTTCCCGCGCGATCGCGAGCGCGTCGGGGTCGCGGTCGATGCCCAGTACCCGGGCGCCGGCCCGCGCGAAGAGCTCGGCGTGCCCCCCGTGGCCCAGCGTGGCATCGACCACGCGGCGCGCGCCGGCGGCCCGGGCGAGGATGGGCCCGGCCAGGACCGGGATGTGGGACGGCGCGGGTGTGGTGGCGGTCATCGGCTGGAGGCGAAAGGCGACACCCCGGAGGCCGTGGGGCCTCCGGGGTGTCGGACAACGTGCAGCGAGCGGGGCTGACGGGGCTCGAACCCGCGACCTCCGCAGTGACAGTGCGGCACTCTAACCAAGCTGAGCTACAGCCCCTGCACGGCGGGCGCAATAATACACGCGCGCCGCGGCCGACGGTAGGGGCCTCAGGGCTGGCACTTGAACGCCTTGACCATCGACGCGACGTGCGGCTCGTACTTGTCGATGTACCCGAGGTAGCTCGCGGACTGCTGCGCGATCGTCGCCTGCGCGGAGGTCTTGCCGATGGTGAGGTCGGCCCGCGCCTGGACCAGCATCGCGGCCTCCTGCTTGACCCGGTCGCAGTTCTTCGTGGCCAGGGTCACCGAGTCCATCTGGGTGACGCCGATGAACCCCGCGATCCCGTTCAGGTAGTGCGCCGTGGCCCAGACCGGGTTGGTCTGGTCCATCGCGGCGATGGCCGTGGTGAAGAGCATCCCGGCGGTGTCGGCCACGGGCGGCTTCGACTGGAGGAGCGGGAGCCCGGCGTTCACCAGGAGCCCCGCCACGTTCTGCCTGGCCTGCGCATCGCCCTTGGCGATGACGCGCCGCGCCAGCGCGTTGACCACGTCGTAGCGCACCTTGGCCGCGGTGAGGGCCTGGATGGTGGCCTGCGGCGTGTTCATGTCGGTCGAGTCGAGCGCCATGACCCGGGCGCTGAATGCCACCACGCTGTCCCACATCTTCGAGGCGGAATAGAGCGTCAGGAGCTGGCCCAGCATCGTGGCGTTGCCCGGATACTTGGTGAGCCCCACCTGGCCCCACTTGATGGCCGACTGGACCAGGGACGCCGTGTCGGTGTTGGCCGCGGCGGTGACCACGAGCCGGACGAAGAACGTGGAGTCGCCCTTCGTGCTGTCGGCGGCGAGCACCTGCTCGAGGGCGTGGACCGCGCAGGTGTACTTGGACTGGTACACGCAGGCGCTGCTCTTGAGGTCCCACATCGTGGCGTCGGTCGAGTCGAGCGCGATCCCGCGGTCGGCGACCTGCTCCGCCGCCTCGGGGTGCCCGTACTGGCGGAATACCTTCGACGCCGCCTCGATGAGCGGCACGTTGGTGGGCGCCGCCTGCACCATCTGCTGGAACTTGAGCACCACCTGCGCGGTGTCGGCGTGGTCCTGATAGTACTGCGCCAGCTGGGTCATGGCCGGGAGGCCCAGCGAATCGCCCTCGACGGCGCGATTGAGCTCCCCGACCCAGGCGGAATCGGGTGCGTGCTGGAACTTGAGCGACTGGGCCAGGCAGAAGTGCGCCAGTCCGTTGTTCGGGTCGGTCCGGAGCGCGCGCCGGGCGAGGTCGCCCGCCTTGGCGGAGTCCGGCTTGACATCCTGCAGCTTGTCGAGGCAGGCCTTGGCGTCCTGGTGGGCCCTGGCGGCCCGCTCGAAGGCGTCCGCCCCGGACGCCCCGAACGCCTCGGGCGACTGGCCCGGCGCCTGCACCACCACCACCGTGTTGCCGGCGGCGTCGCTCAGGCCCGCAAAGCGCGCCACCAGCCGGAAGCGGGAGCCGCCGTCCTTGCCGAGGACGCTCGTCACGAGCGTCCGGGCGTTGAGCGCCGGCGCGAGCTTCCGCGCCACCTCGGGCGACAGGATCGCGTCGCGCGGGAAGCCGAACTGGTCGAGCGCGTCCCCCATCTCCTTCCGCGACACGACGACGAACCGGTCGCTGACGACGTGCGACATCCGCTGGCGCATGCCGTCGCCGATGGCCACGGAGGCCGCCGAGTCGGAGGCGCGGTCGATCGACGGATTGGCCACCAGCAGGCGGGGCGCGGTGTTGACCTCCCGCTGCTGGATCGGAATCTGCGCGGCCACGGGCGCGACGGCACCGCCGAGCGCGAGGCCGGCGAGCACCAGGCCGGCCCGGCTTGTCGGGAGGAGATTCCGCTGCAGGATCATCACCACGCCTCCAAAGAGTGGACTGTCGCCGCCGCGTCGGCCGGGACACCGACCGGACCGGGGACTGGGCGAAGAGGGATTCGAACCCCCGACATCCTGCGTGTAAGGCAGGCGCTCTGAACCGCTGAGCTATTCGCCCGGAGCGCCCCGGTTCGCCTCACAGCGCCAGGCCGAGGGGGACCAGGACGCAGTATCCGAGCACCAGCACCGCTGCCGCGACGGAGGCGTGCCCGGATGAGAGGAGCAAGTATCCTGCCACCAGCACCGCGACGCCGGCGCCGAGCAACAGGAAGTTCTTCCGGCCGAGTGCGGATCCTCCGGGACGGCCGGACGTGCTGGAAGTCGTCATATTGCAGGAGGTTAGCCGGTCGGCCCATCGTGGTCAAGTTGGTCCGGTTCGGGCGGGGGCCAGTCCACGTCGAGCGCCGCCCGCCGGGGCGCCTCGATCCGCCGGTGGAGCGCCCAGGCCATCACCACCCCGAAGGTGAGGAGGAGCCAGAGCCCCGCCCCGGCCAGCCAGGTGACGCCCCCGTAGTGCCGGCGGGTGTCCCGCCGCCAGTCGAACTCGAACTGGGAGACGGTCCGGCCCGTCACCACTCGCACGGCGGAGTCGAACGGCTGGCCGGCCGCGAGCTGGGTGAAGAGCGGCCCGAGATCGCCGCCGGGGATCCGGCGCGCCAGCCCGAGCACGGCGGCGGCGGCCAGGCCGTAGGCGCGGTCGGCCACCGGTTCGGACCCGCGGAGCTGGGCGTCGAGGTCGCGGAGCTCGGGCACGCCGCCCAGCGCCACGGACAGGTGGAGCGCGAAGCGCTCGCTCAGGTCCCAGCCGCCCGACGCCACCGTGGCGTAGCCCTCGTCGAACCAGAGCGGCACCCGGGTCCGGACGGCCTGGTGGAGGACGAGGTGCGCCAGTTCGTGGCGGAGCGTCGTGGTGATGTCGGGGAGGTCGGCGCGGAGGACGATCACGTGGCCCTGCGGCAGCGCCACGCCGGCACCCCACCCGGGGATCCGCCCGCGGGTGAGCGCGGTGAATGCCGCCTGGTCGGCGACGACGACGAGCCGGACGGGCCCCGCGTCGCGGCGGCCGAGCCCGGGCCAGGCGGCGGGGCGGTCGGCCAGGTCGGCGAGCGCTGCCGCCAGGTCGAGGTGCTCAGGGGTGGCGAACGCGGTCACCTGGCCCACCCGGACGCTGGCGAAGTGCTCGCGCGGCGCCTGGGCGGGCCGTTGCGCCGCGAGGAGCGCCAGCGTCAGGCCGGCGGCGAGCGCGGCGGCTCCCCTCCGGAGGCGACGAGGTCGAGCATCTCCTTGCAGCGTTTGCCCCACGGATTGAACTTGTTGGCCTTGTGGCCGTCGGCCCAGGTCTGCTTCGCGGCGTCCTGCTCGCCGGCGAACCACTGGGCCCGCCCGAGCTCGTAGAACGCCTCGATCAGGTTGGGCCCCAGCTGGAGGGTCTTCTGGAAGAAGACCTGCGCGTCCTCGAACATCTCCCGCTCGAGGTAGACGAGCCCCAGGTAATAATGCGCGTAGAGCGTGGCCTTCCGGTCGTTGTCGAGCCGGATGGCCTTGGAGAGGTGCTCGATGGCCTCGCCGAAGATCCGCTTCTTGAGGCAGATGTAGCCGACGTTGATCCGCGCGAGCGAGTTGGCCGGCTCCTTCATCAGCACCTTGGAGAAGGTGGCCAGCGCGTCGTCGTACTCCTCGTGGAGCATCTGGGCCCAGCCCAGGAGCGACTGGGCCTGCACCTCATTGGGCGAGAGCGCCAGCGCCTTCTGCAGGGCCTGGATGGCGCCGGCGTAGTCGCCGAGGGAGATGAGGCTCCACCCCTTCTCGATGAACGTCGAGGCACCGATGTGGTCCGCCTGGACCACCGGGCGGGCGCCGGTGAACTGCGGCGCCTGGGCGGTGTCGGAGGAGGCGCTCGCCTGCTTGTACTTGTCGACCAGCGCGCGGATGTCCTCCTTGAGCTGGGTCAGGTCAGTGAGGGCGCCGTCGACCTTCTTGAAGAACGCGATGATCTCGCGCTTGAGCGCCTCCCGCTCGGCGAAGCCGGTGACGGCGTCGACGCGGGAGGCGATCTCCTGGTACTGGGCGCGGAGCGGGTCGATGAGCGAGTCGGTCATGGGATGATGGCGGTCAGGCCGCGCCGGCCTTGGCGAGCGCCAGCCGCTCCTTGGATGTCAGCAGGCGGCCGGCGTTGAGGATGACGACGGTCCGTGGCGGGCGCGCCAGGAGGCCGCTGATGTACTCCGCCGCGAGCCCGCGCACGATCGGCGGCGGCGCGGTGATGGTGCCGCCGTCCACCCGCAGCACGTCCAGCACCTGGTCGACGATGATGCCCACCCGCTGCCCGTCGACGTCGAGCACCATCATGCGAGTGTCCTCCAGCCGCTCCGCCGGGAGTGAGAGCCGCTTGCGGAGGTCGATGACCGGCACCACGCTGCCGTCGAACTGCACCACGCCCTCGAGGAAGTCCGGGGCCTTCGGCAGCGCAGCGGGGGCCTCGTAACGCAGGATCCGCTCGACCTGGAACACGTTCAGGCCGAACTCCTGGGTGCCCACCCGGAAGGTCACGATCTGGATCTCGTCGCCGGTCGTCGTCATGCGGGAGCTCCGATGCCGCGAAGTCGGTCCGCGAGCGTGCTGAGGTCAAGGATCGGCAGGGTGCCGTCGTCGCGCTGGGCCAGGCCGGTGGCCCACGGGAGCGAGGGCAGGCTCGCGGCCGGGAGCACCGGCCCGCGCACCACCGCAAAGACGTCGTCCACCTCGAGGGCCAGCAGGCGCCGGTCGCCCCGGCCGCCGGGACGGATCAGGACCACGGCGGTCCCCCGCTCGGCGGGACAGGCGGCCCCGGCCAGGAACGCGGCCAGGTGGAGCACCGGCACCAGGGCGCCCCGGGCCTCGGTGACGCCGCGGATGGCGGGTTCGATGGCCGGCGCCGGGAGCACCGGGCCCGGCTCCCCGACCTCCACCACCTGCGCCACCGGAAGGCCGTAGCGGCGCCCGCCAGCGGTGAGCTCGAGGTAGCGGACCTGGGTGGCGCTCACGTGCGCTTCATCCGTTCGAGCTCCTCGGCCACCCGCCCGGCGATCCGGCCGAGCGGCAGGACGGCGTCGGCGCCACCGGACTCGAGCGCCGCCTTCGGCATCCCATATATGGTGGCGCTCTCCCGGTCCTGCGCCAGCCCGACCCCGCCGGCGTCGTGGATGAGCTTGAGGCCGGCGGCGCCGTCCCGGCCGAGGCCGGTCAGGACCACGCCGACGCTCCGCCGGCCGAACACCTGCGCCACCGATTCGAAGAGGGGGTCGGCGGCGGGCCGGACGCCGTGCTGGGCGGCGTCCTGCGCCAGCACCAGCCGGATCCCGTTCTCCCCAGCCGTCACCCGCATATGATAATCGCCCGGGGCGATGTACGCGGTGTCGGCGAGCACCGGTGCCTGGTCCTCCGCCTCCACGACCTTGAACCGGCTCTGGGTCGCCAGACGCTCGGCGAGCGAGCGGGTGAACTTGGGCGGCATGTGCTGGACGATCAGCGCCGCCGCCCCCTGCCCCGGCTGCAGCGCCGGCACCACTTCGGCCAGGGCGCGGGGGCCGCCGGTCGAGGCCGCGATGGCCACGCACCAGCGGGCCCGGCCCGGCAGCGCGAACACGTCGGCCGAGCGGGGCGGCTCGGGCCGGGGCGGCCGGGCCAGCGGCGTCACCCGCAGGATGTCGGCGGCGCGGGCGGCGCGGAGCGCCTCGATGAGCCGCGGCGCCAGGCGCCGGATGGCCTCGGTGGACGGGTCGAGCTCCTTCGGCACCAGCTCGACCGCGCCGAGCTCCAGGGCGCGGATGGCGCCCGCGGTCCCGGCGCCGGCGTAGGCGCTCACCACCACGATCGGCCGGGGCGACTCCGACATGATGTACCCGATAGCGCCGAGCCCGTCGAGCTCCGGCATCTCGAGGTCCATCGTCACGATGTCGGGGACGTACTTGTGGAGCTTTCGGAGCGCGTCCTGCCCGTCGCGGGCGGTGGCGGCCACCCGGAACTCCCCCGAGGCGTCGATGATCTCGGTCAGCACCCGCCGGAAGAGGGCGCTGTCGTCGACCACGAGGACCGACGGGAGCTCAGAGCGGTCGGTCACCATCGACCAGCGTCCGGACCGAGACCGACCCGTCGGCCACCTTGAGTCGCACCGAGCGGCCCGCGGTGCCGCCGGTGGCCTCGGCCACGACCGGGATGCCGAGGGCGGCCAGCGCCTGCCGGCTGGCGACGACGTTGCGCTCGCCCATCTGCACGGCGCCCATCGGCGTCAGGTTGGCGAACATGCTGGCGCCGCCGACCAGCCGGGCCGAGAGCCGCCGGGGCTGGGCGCCGAGCGCGACCATCTCCTCGACCAGGGCGGGCACCGCCGTCTCGGGGAACTTGGCCGGGTTGTGCGGGCCCCGGCTCGAGAGCGAGCGAGATGGCAGCAGCACATGCGCCATCCCGCCGACCTTCGCCTCGGGATCGTGCAGGATGATGGCGACGCAGCTCCCGAGGCCGAGCGTGGCGATCTCGGCGTCGGCGCCCGCTGCCCGCAGCTCGGCGACCTTGATGATGACGGAGTTCGGGACGGTCACGCGGGCCTCCGGAATATCCGCTCGCGCACGTCGACCAGCTCGAGCCGGTCGCGGGCGGGCCCGAAGAGCGTCTCCACCTTGCCCAGCACCAGGATGCCCCCGGGCAGGAGGGCGTCGACGAAGCGGGTGAAGAGGCGTTCCTGGCTGTCGCGGTCGAAGTAGATGATCACGTTCCGACAGGTGATGAGGTCGAAGGCCGGCCCCGGCAGGGGGTCGAGGAACAGGTCGACGCGGCGGATGTCGACGATCTTGCGGAGCTCGGGCACCACTTCCCTGCCCCCCGCCGCCGGCGTCGTGTACCGCCCGGTGAGCGCGGCCGGCGTCTCCTGGAACGCCGCCTGGGGGTACCGGCCGGCGCGGGCGCGTTCGAGGCAGACCTTGTCGATGTCCGTGGCCACGATGACGCTCCGCTCGAGCCAGGACCGGCGGGCGCTCCGTTCCGCCTCCGCCGCCAGCAGCATCGCGAGGGTGTACGGCTCCTCGCCCGAGGAGCACCCGGCGCTCCAGACGCGCACCGCCCCCTGGCGCGCGGCCCACAGCCCGGGCAGGAGGTCCCGCGCCAGCCGATCCCACGTCTCCGCGTTCCGGTAGAAGCGGGTCACGTTGATCGTGAGTGCGTCGGTCAGCTTCTCGTATTCGGCGGGCTCCGACGAGAGGAGCCGCTGGTAGTCGGCGAAGGTGTGCACCCCGCAGGCGCGCATCCGCACCGCGATCCGGCGCCGCAGGCACTTTTCCTTGTACCCGTCGAGGGCGAGCCCCGCGGTCGCGGAGATGGTCCGCGTGAGCGCGGCGAAGCCCTCGTCATCCCCGGTGAGCATCATCCGGCGGCCTCGGAGGACATCGACTCCAGGTTGCTGCGCGCCAGCTGGTGGTTCGGGTTGAGCTCCACCACCCGCTGCCAATGGGCGCGCGCGCGCGCGGTGTCGCGCTGGCGGAAGGCGATGTTGCCGAGCTTGAAGTAGAGGTCATCGCCCAGGGCGGGCGCGAGCTTGGCGGCGCGCTGGTACGCCTCGTCGGCCTCCTCGTACTTGCCGGCCCGGTAGAGGAGGTCGCCCAGGTTCTTCGAGAGCTGCGGCACCGACGGGTCCTCGCCGAGCGCGTCGCGGACGGTGGCCTCCGCGCCGGCCACGTCGCCGGTGAGCTCGAGGAGCACGGCCAGGTCGTTCTTGAGCACGGCGCTCGCGGGGTACTTCGTGACCCCTTCCTGCGCGATGGTGATGGCGTTCTCGAGGTCGGACTCGGCCGCGTGGGCCAGCGCCGCGGCCCAGAACCAGATGGCCGGCGGCGCCTTGGCGCCCCAGAGCTCGCGCGCGCGCTGCAGGCGCCCCGACGCGACGCCGGCATCGCCCCGCTTGAGCGCCGCGATGCCCCAGCCGGTCATCATCCGGGCGTCATCCCGCGCGCGGGTCACCGCCTCGGCGTAGGCCGCCTCGGCCTCGTCGAGCTTCCCCATCCGCTCCAGGCCGTAGGCCAGGTTGTAGAGCGCCGCCGGCCGCGGCCCGCCCCGTTCCAGCGCCTGCTTGAGCGACTCGACGCCCTCCGACCACTTGGCCTGCTTGAGCGCGATGAGCCCCACGTAGAACGGGGCGCTCGCCTCCGAGGCGCGGAGGTCGGCGACGCGGCGGAACTCGCGCAGCGCCTCGTCGAGCATCCCGGTCTTGTAGAACGCGACGCCGAGGTTCCGGTGCTCGTCGATCCGCGCCGCGCTGACGTTGGGCTCGACGACGCCGGTCGAGGTGCCGACCCGGTGCGCGAAGCCCGCAGTGATGAGCCCGTAGAGGGCCTTCCCCACCTCGAACTCCACCAGGCCGCTGTCCTCCACCAGCTGGTGGACGTCGTGGCGCCCGTCGAGGAGCGGCACCAGCCGCTCCTGCTCCGGGGAGAGCTGGACGTTGGAGCCGGTCAGGTGCGCCTGGTCGAGCGAGAAGATCAGGTCGAAGGACGGGATCTTCTTCTCGATCAGGCTCCACTCGTCGACCCGGCGGGCGCCCTCGAGGAGCAGCGACTCGGGGTTGATGTTGACCAGGAAATCCTGGCGCTCGGGGCGGACCCCGGCCTCGAAGTTGAACGTCCCCGACACCCAGGTGAACAGGAAGTAGACCGCCTCCTCGATCTGGAGCCGGATGTACTCTTCGAGGTCCACCCGCTTGATGGCGCCACTGTTGACGAGGATCTCTCCCAGCTTCTGGTCACGGAACTCGTCCTGGAGGTCCACGGCCTGCTGCAGCTGGTCCTGGGAGATGCGGCCGTTCTTGACCAGGAGGTCGCCGAGCCGGTCGCGGCGGTTGACGATCGAGGCGAAGCAGATCCGCCCCTCGTCGAAGTAGATGTACCCGAAGTTCTGGCGGTCGGCCACGGCCAGGCAGCCGCTCTTGCGCCCGAGGGCCAGGAGCTGCAGCACGTCGGGGAGGCTCGCCTCCTTGAGGGATCCCTTGATCGCCATCAGCGGAGGTCCTCGATGAGGCGGTCGGCGGCGTCGGGCCAGTCCCAGACCATCTTCTCCACGCTCTTGACCCCGCCGCTCGCCGAGACGACGATGCCGCTGGAACGCCGGCCACCGCTCTTGCGCGCGGGGCGCTCGGTCGGCCCTTCCAGCAGGTCGCGGGCGAGGCCGGCGCTCGGCGCCACCTGCTGGGCCTCGGCGGCCTGCAGCACGCGCTGCACCAGGCCCAGGACGGCGCGCGCCGAGTCG
>DASYXP010000138.1:0-4592 GCA_035934835.1 Gemmatimonadales bacterium
GTTGACGGCATCGCCGATGACGGTGTACTCGAGCCGGCGGTGGCTCCCGATGTTGCCCGCGAAGACCTCGCCGTGGTTGATCCCGATCCCGACGCCGATGCGTGGGCGCCCCTCCTTCTTGAGGCGCTCGTTGAGCTCCGCCATCGCGTGCTGCATCGCGATGGCGGCCTGGACGGCGCGGTCGGGGTCGTCCGGGTGGGCGATCGGCGCGCCCCAGAGGGCCATGATCGCATCGCCGATGAACTTGTCGAGCGTGCCGCCGAACTCGAAGATGATGTCGACCATCTCGGTGAAGTAGTCCGAGAGGAGCTGGGCGATGGCGTCGGGGTTCATCGCCTCGGACATCGAGGTGAAGCCGCGGATGTCGGTGAACATGACCGTCACCGGGCGCTTTTCGCCCCCCAGCTTGACCGCGTCGGCCTGCATCGCGATCTCGGCGGCGACGTTGGGGGCGAAGTACCGCTCGAAGTTCGACCGGACCATCGCCTCGCGCTGGATCTGCTCGGCGAACCGCACGTTGCGCACCGCGATCGACGCGAGGTTGCTGAACGCCACCAGGAACTGCAGGTCCTCGTCGCTGAACGAGTTGGTGGCGGTCATGTTGTCGACGTAGAGGAGCCCGATCGCCTCGTCCTTGGTGTCGATGAGCGGGCTGCACATGGCGCTCCGGACGCTCTGGAGCACGATCGACTGGCCCTTGAACCTGGCGTCGGCGGCCGCGTTGTCGGTCAGGATGGCGACCTTCTCCTCCACCGCCTTGTTGGCGATCGACCGCGGCACGGCGTGGCTCGAGGCATCGCCCAGGCGGCTCCGCGCCACCCGCGAGTTGAGCTCGCCGGTCACCTCGTTGCGGAGCAGGATCGACACCCGGTCCACCGCCATCACCTCGAAGGTCATGTCGGCCACGGTGCCGAGCACCCGGTCGAGGTCGAGCTGGCCGGAGAGCTTCTGGGCGATGTCGAGGAGGAGCGAGAGCTTCTTGGCCTGGCGCTCCTGGGTGTTTGTGCCCTGGACCCGGAGAAGGCCGACCTTGGAGGGCGAGCCATCGGGGTTGCTGAGCGCGGCGCCGCTCCCGCTCAGGCTCGCGATCGGGCGGACGATGGTGCCGCCCGGCATCGGCGAGAGCACAGGGCCAGCGGCCGACGCGACGGCCGACACGGTCTGCACCGCGAAGGTCACCTTGCCGAAGGTCACCGTGTCCTTGGTGGTGGCCAGCTGCTCGGTGATCTTGGCGCCGTTGACGAAGGTGCCGTTGGAGCTGCCGAGGTCCTTGATGTGGAGGCCGGTCGGCGTGGCCTCGATCTCGGCGTGGCGCCGCGAAATGGTCGGGTCGGGGACGGCAAAGTCGTTGCCCGTGGCGCGGCCGAGCACGAAGACGCGGCCGGGGGGGCAATCGAAGCTCTGGTCGGACGTGACGGCGACGAGGCGGAAGGTGGTCATCGGAGGGCGAAATATACCGGCGGCCGGCGGGGCGCGCTAATGGCGGTCCCGGGCCGCGAGCGCGAGGGCGGCGAGCACCCCGCGGGCCTTGGCCTCGGTCTCGGCGAGCTCCAGGGCGGGGTCGGAGTCGGCCACGATCCCGGCACCTGCCTGCACCCACGCCCGGCCGCCCCGGATGACGCAGGTGCGGATGGCGATGGCGGTGTCGAGGCTCTTCCCACCCCAGCCCACGTACCCCACCGCGCCGGCGTAGGGGCCGCGTCGTGTGGGCTCCAGCTCGTCGATGATCTCCATCGCGCGGACCTTGGGGGCGCCGCTCACGGTCCCGGCCGGGAATGCGGCCGCGAGCGCGCCCAGCGCGTCGATCCCCGCGCGGAGCCGCCCCCGCACCTCGCTCACGATGTGCATCACGTGGGAGTACCGCTCGATCACCATCTGCGCGGTGACCCGTACGCTCCCGTACGCCGCCACCCGCCCCACGTCGTTGCGGCCGAGGTCGAGGAGCATCAGGTGCTCCGCCACTTCCTTCGGGTCGGCCAGGAGCGCCGCTTCGTGCCCCGCATCCTCGGCCGGTGTGGCGCCGCGCGGACGGGTCCCCGCGATCGGGCGGACGGTCACCTCGTCTCCCTCGACCCGTACCAGCACTTCGGGTGAGCTCCCCACCAGGTGCAGGTCGTCGCACTGCAGGTAGAAGAGGTACGGCGCCGGGTTGAGGGCGCGGAGGTACCGATAGGCGAGGAACGGATCCGGTGCCGGGAGGTCGAGCCGGCGGGAGAGCACCGCCTGGAACACGTCGCCCGCGCGGATGTACTCGCGGATCCGCTCCACCCCGGCCAGGAACGTGTCGTCGGGAAAGGCCGAGATGGCCAGCGGCGCCGTCTCGGGGGGCGAGAGGTCGAGGGGCCGGAGTGCGCCCGGCGCGGCCAGCCGCTCCAGCCACTCCGCCAGGCGCGCCTCGGCCTGCTCGTAGAGGGGCCGCAGCACCTCGTCGGTCGCCCCGGCGGGTGTCGCCACGCTGGCGATGACGATGGCGCGGTGGAAGACGTTGTCGACGATGACCAGCGTGTCGGCCACCATCAGGATCGCGTCGGGGAGGTCGCGGTCGTCCGCCGGCGGGTCAGGGAGGTCCTCGATGGTGCGGACCACGTCGTAGCCGATGAATCCCACCGCACCGCCGGTGAACCGCGGCAGGCCCGGCACCTCGACCGGCGGGTAGCGCCGGAGCGTCTCCGCCAGGTGCTCGAGCGGCGCCACGTCGATGGCGGAGGGCTTCCAGCCCCGGTCGCGGGTCCAGCGCTCGACCGAGCGGCCGCGGTAGCGGTACACCTCCCGCGGTTCGGTGCCGAGGAAGGAATAGCGGGCCCACTTCTCGCCGCCCTCGAGCGATTCGAGCAGGAACCCCCACGGACCGCGGTGGACCTTCTGGAAGGCGGCCACGGCGGTGTCGCCGTCAAGGACCACCTCGCGGGTGAGCGGTACCATCCCGCCGCGTTGCGCGCGCGACCGGAACTCCTCCCAGCGCTCGCTCACCTGGGCGCCGCCACGACATAGGTGCCCGGGGTGTTGAGGAGGGCGCTCAGGTTGTCGCTGGCCGGGCGCCCGGAGGCCAGGAGCGCCAGCGTGCCGTTGGCGTCGCGCCGGGCGATGACCAGCCGCCGCTCGAACGCCGAGCGGGAGCCGTACCGGGCGATGGCCGCGGCCGGCGGGGCGAAGTGGACCGCGTACTTGAACGTGAGCACGACGCCGGGGCCGAACGACGCGGCGGTGCGCACGTCGAGGCCGTAGATGCCCGGCCGGGTGGCGAGCGTGAGCGCCACGGGCGCGCCGCCATTGTCCAGGCCGCCGGCGGGGATCTCGAGGGTGGCGAAGACGGTGTTGTCGGGGTCGGGGTGCCGGATCACGATGGTGCGGGGTCGCCCCGGGATGAGGGTGAGTGTCGTGTCCGTGGGGTCGCCGCCGTCGTCCTCGAGCACGAAGGCCTGGTCGTACCGGAGCGTCTGGGTCGTGACCGGGGCGGGGATCGCGTTCGGGTCCGGCGCCACCCGGGGCCGGCCGTGGCAGGCGGCCGCGGCCACCGTCACGCTTGCAAGTGCGGCCAGTCGGGCTAACGTCACGTGATGATTCACCGGGTCTGCTGGTGGTGGTCGGTGGCGCCGCTCGTCCTGGCCGGCGCGCTCCAGGCGCAGGGTTGGGACGCGCCGGAGGCCAGGATGCTGGCCGAGCGGGCGACAGTGCGCCGGGACGGTGGCGGCGGCGCCGGGCCCTCCTGGCGTGCCCGGGCGCACGGCTTCGTGTTCTTCCTGGCCCAGGTGGGCGATGGGCTGGCGGGGCCGCCCCGCCTGGTGCGCGCTGACGAACTCGACGTCGAAGTGTACCGGAGCGCCCCCGGCCCCAGCAAGCAGGTCATCCGCGGCTGGCGCAGCCGGAGCTGGCTCCCCACCGACATCGAATACCATCGTGACCACCTCGGCATCGTGACCGACGGCTTCGGCGACCGCATCCGCATCGGCGACGGCGACGAAGTGCGCGACGTGCCGCACCCGCTCTCCCGCACCGGCCTCGACCTCTACTCCTTTGCGCTGACCGACTCGGTCCGGGTCACCTCCGGCGCCACGACGCTCGTGCTCGACCGGCTCGACGTCCGCCCGCGCGACCTCCGGACCGGCGCGGTGGTGGGCTCGTTCTACATCGACCGCGCCAGCGCCGAGGTGGTGCGGTTCCGGTTCGGGTTTACCCGCGCGGCGTACGTCGACCCCGAACTCGAGGACATCACCGTCTCGCTCGAGAGCGCCTTCGTGGACCAGCGGGCGTGGCTCCCGTATCGCCAGGAGATCGAACTCCGGCGCCAGACCAGGTGGCTCGACTTTCCGGCGCGCGGCATCATCCGCGGCCGCTGGGAGATCGGCGAATACGACCTGGCACCGCCGCCGATACCCTTGCCGGTCATCGCCGGGCCCTCGATCGGCGGACTCCGCGCCCCCGGCGACTCGGCCCGCCCCTGGGGCGCCACGCTCGACGAGCGGCTGCAGGCCCAGGCGCTCCCGCTCCCCGGCGACGCCCTGGCCAACGTGCGGCGCGCCCTGGCCAACGAGGCGCCGCGGGCGGCGCTCGACCGGCTCGAGTCGGCCCGCCTCCACGCGCCGCGGGTGAGC
>DASYXP010000159.1:0-2715 GCA_035934835.1 Gemmatimonadales bacterium
TGGCGGCGGCGTAGCCACCCATTTGGATGGCGACCGGGCAGATGCCGGGGAGAGTGCCGCCGGCCTGATGTTCGAAGGCGGCGGCATCGCCCAGGACGAAGAGCTCGGGGTGGCCGGCGATGGTGCAGTCGGGCCCGACCAGCACCCGGCCCTGGCGGTCGATCGGCGCGCCGAGGGAGCGGGTGAGCGGGCTCGCGACGTTGCCGGCGGCCCAGACCACCGTGCGGGTGGGGATGTGCCAGCCGGCGGCCTGCACCGCGTCGGGGTCGACCGAGGTGACGAGCGTGTCGGTCCGGACGTCGACGCCGAGACGGCGGAGCGCCTGCTTGGCCCAGTCGCTCTGGGAGGGCGGGTAGCTGGTGAGGAGGCGGGGCCCTCCCTCAAGGAGGAGCACCGAGGCGTCGCGCGGGTCGATGTGGCGGAAGTCGCGGCGGAGGGCGTAGCGTCGGATCTCGGCGATGGCGCCGGCCATTTCGACGCCCGTCGGCCCGCCGCCGATGACGACGAACGTGAGCAGCTGCTGGCGGCGGACCGGGTCGGGCTCGCGCTCGGCGGCCTCGAAGGCCAGCAGGATGCGGCGCCGGATGGCGAGGGCGTCCTCGAGGTTCTTGAGGCCCGGCGCTGCCGCTTCCCACGCATCGTGGCCGAAGTAGGAATGTCGCGCGCCGGTGGCCACGAGGCAGTAGTCGTATTGTACACTACTACCATCAATGAGTTCGATGCGCCGGGCGGGAACGTCGACGCGGCTGGCCTCGCCGAGGAGGACTTCAACGTTGGCCTGGCGGCGGAGGATCGAGCGGATCGGGGAGGCGATGTCGCCGGGGCTCAGGGCGGCGGTGGCCACCTGGTAGAGCATCGGCTGGAAGAGGTGGTGGTTCCGGCGGTCGACGAGGGTGATGCGGACCGGCGCGTGGCGGAGGGCCTTGGCGGCGTAGAGTCCGGCGAATCCGCCGCCCAGGATGACGACGTGCGGGTTGGCCGTAGTCACAGCGCATTCTCACGGTCGGATCTCGGTGCGGGCTCGACCCTTCCCGAGCGGAGCGAGGGACCTGCTCCGCGGAAAACGGAAACCATCGCTGCTTCCCGATGCCGACTGGTCAGGTCCCTCGCTTTGCTCGGGAAGGGTCCGTGGTGAGCGAATCTCCAAGCCCGCATCGAACTGACGGTCACCTTCAACGTCCCAGCCGGAGGAGCTCGCGGCGCCAGCGGGCAAAGCGGATGAGGTCCCGGGCCGGTGGCACGGCGGACTCGGTGCCGTAGGCGGTGTACATCCGCCAGCGGAGGTAGGTGCGGTCGGGGAGGGGGAGGAACGGCGCCCGGCGCCACCAGTGGCGGCGGCGGAAGGCCCAGAGGGCGGTGACGAGCGCGATGGCAAGGGAGGGGGAGACGAGCGCCCGCGGCACCACGGCCAGCGAGAGCCGGAACCACGAACCACCGGGATGGGCGCCCTGGTCCATGCCCATATATAACAGGGTCCGGTATATTCCCGGCCTGTCCGGAGAGCATCCCTGCCAGCCAGGAGCGTAGCGTGGGGCGAGTGAGCCGGCGCGGCCCGACCATCAACGGGGCTTCCACCGAGGACGAGGCGCTCCTCGAGAGTGGCGCGCCCGAGCGACCCGATTCCCTGAAGCACTCGGACCCGTGGCGGGTCTTGCGCATCATGGGGGAGTTCGTCGACGGGTTCGACGCGCTCGCCGACGTGACCGACGCGGTGGCCATCTTCGGCTCGGCCCGGACCTCTCCCGATGACCCGCTCTACACGACCGCCATCGCAACGGCGCGGGAGCTGGCCCGGGCCGGGTTCCCGATCATCACCGGCGGCGGGCCCGGGATCATGGAGGCGGCCAACCGCGGCGCATCGGAGGGGGGCGCCCTCTCGATCGGGTGCAACATCGAGCTGCCGCATGAGCAGGGGCTCAACCCCTACGTCGACCGCGGCATCGAGTTCCGCTATTTCTTCGTCCGCAAGACGATGTTCCTCAAGTACTCCACCGCCTTCGTGGTCTTCCCCGGCGGCTTCGGCACCCTGGACGAGATGACCGAGGCGCTGACGCTCATCCAGACCGGCAAGGTGAAGCACTTCCCGGTCATCCTGGTCGGGAGCGCGTACTGGCGCGGGCTGGTGGAGTGGCTCAAGGGGCCGGTGATGAGCGAAGGGAAGATCGGCCCGAAGGACCTGGACCTCTTCCACCTGACCGACGACCCGGCCGAGGTGGTGCGACGCGTCGTCGCGGTGCGCGAGGCGCGCGCCCAGCGCCGCCGCCCCGACCCGCCGCAGGAGACCCGCAAGTGACCCGACCGTCCGCCCCCTACCTCCGCGGCCAGCGGATCGACCCGCAGGGGATCACCGGCCGGGAGACCGCGGCCGACCTGATCGACTCGGCTTTCCTGGCGTACAACGCCGGCCGGCTCAAGGAAGGGTGCAAGCTCTTCACCGAGCGGATGCTCGACCCGTCGGTGACGGTGGGGATGAGCCTGACGGGTGCGATGACGCCGGCGGGGCTCGGGATGAGCACGCTCATTCCCCTGATGGAGGCGGGGTTCGTCGACTGGATCATCTCGACCGGGGCCAACCTGTACCACGACGCGCACTTCGGGCTCGGCCTCCGGCTCCATCGCGGCCGCCACGACGCCGACGACGTGGAGCTCCGCGAGAACGGCGTCGTCCGGATCTACGACATCTTCTTCGACTACGACGTGCTCCTGTCCACCGAC
>DASYXP010000170.1:0-1966 GCA_035934835.1 Gemmatimonadales bacterium
GACGTTCTTCTTGGCGTGCAGCTGCGCGAGCTTGAGGTACACCTGGACCCGCCCCGGGTTGACCCGGAGGATCTTGCCGCACAGCGCGATGCCGTTGTTGAAGAAGCCCTGCTCGGTGTACAGGTCCACCGCGCGCTCGAAGACCTGCACGGCGGCGGCGGGTTCGTTGGCCTTGAGGTGGAGGTCGCCCACCTTGTTGTAGATGGCCACGTCCGGAGTCGGGTCGGCCCCCGACTCGAACTCCTGGATGGCCTTCTGGTAGACCTCGATGGCGCGGCGCCAGTCTTCCTTCTGCTCGAACTTGCGCGCCGCTTCCTTGACTTTGTCGAGATTCATGCCGCTCGGCCGCTGGGAGACGATCGTGGATGGGATACCGGTGGTGGAATAATACCGGCCGCCCACCGGCCGAGCAAGGCAAAAGCCGGTGGGACTTGGGGTTGGGACGCCGTCGCGGGGGGCCCCGCGTTCACTCGGCCGGGGGCGCCAGCACCCCCCCGGCCACCATCGCCGCCAGCCGGGCAAGGTCGGGCGCCGGGGGACGGTCGGCACTGAGCGGTGCCACGCCGACACCGGGGGCGCGGATGGCCTGGAGGAGCCGCGCCACCCCGCGGCCCGGCGTCAGGGGCTTGAGCAGTTCCAGCCCCTGCGCCCCGCAGAGCAGTTCCGCGGCGACCACGTGCTGGGCGTTGGCCAGGATCCGGCGGGCCTTGAAGGCGGCCGCCATCCCCATCGGGACGAAGTCCTCCTGGTTCGCATCGGTCGGGATCGACCCGATGCTCGCCGGCATCGCGAGCGCGCGCGATTCCGCCACCAGCGACGCCGCCGTGATCTGGACCATCATGAACCCCGAGTGGAGGCCGGGATCCGCGGTGAGGAACGCCGGCAGCCCCTGCGAGAGGTCCGGGTTCACCAGGCGCTCCACCCGCCGCTCCGCCAGCGCCTGCAGGGTGGTGAGCGTGATGGCCAGGAAGTCGAGCGCCTGCGCCACCGGCTGGCCGTGGAAGTTGCCCCCCGAGAGCACCTCGTCGCCGAAGACGAGCGGATTGTCGGTCGAGGCGTTGAGCTCCACCTCGGCGGTCCGCCGCGCGAAGGCGAGCGCGTCCCACACGGCGCCGAGCACCTGCGGGGTGCACCGGAGGCTGTACGCGTCCTGCACCCGGGGGTCGTTGTCCCGGTGCGATTCGCGGATCACGCTCTCGGTCAGGAGCCCGCGCAGCATGGCGGCGGCCCGGCGCTGGCCCTCGTGCGGCCGCGCCTCGTGGATGCGCGGGTCGAGCGGCGTGGGCGTGCCGCGGAGCGCCTCGAGGCTCATCGCCGCGGCACCGATGGCAGTGCGCCAGAGCACGTCGGCATCGTGCACCAGCAGCGCCAGGATGGCGGTCTGCGCCTGGGTGCCGTTGAGGAACGCGAGCCCCTCCTTGGGCCCGAAGCGCCACGGCGCGAGCCCCGCGCGCCGGAGCACCGGCGCGGCGTCGACCTCGGCGCCGCCGTCGAGCACCTGCCCCTCACCCATCAGCACCAGCGCGATGTGGCTGAGCGGCGCCAGGTCGCCGCTCGCGCCCACGCTCCCCTGCTCCGGCACCGCCGGCACGATGCCGGCGTTGAGGAGCGCCAGCAGCGCATCGACGAGCCCCGGGCGCACGCCGCTGGTCGGGCGGAGGAGCACGTTGGCCCGCAACAGCATCATCGCGCGGACCACGTCGGCCGGCAGCGACGCCCCGACCCCGGCGGCGTGGCTCCGGACCAGGTTCGTCTGCAGCTGCTCCAGCTGGTCGGCGCCGATCCGGACGTTGGCCAGCTTGCCGAAGCCGGTGTTGATCCCGTAGATGGCGGCGCCACCCGCCAGGGCGCGTTCGACGCTGGCCCGGCTCTCCGCGAGCGCCGAGCGGGCCGCCGGGTCGGGCGCGGCCAGGACGGACGGATCGCGCGCCAAGCGAACGACGTCCGCGACCGCGAGCGTCCGGCC
>DASYXP010000200.1:0-2036 GCA_035934835.1 Gemmatimonadales bacterium
GCACGAGGCCACATTCGGCGAAGAAGAGCGGGATCGCGCCAAGGAGACCGGCCACTCGACCGCGCGGGAGGCCGCCGAGGTGGCGGAGCGCGCCGGGGTCAAGAAGCTGCTCCTTACCCACATCAGCGCGCGCTATACCCGCGAAGCGCCGGAACTCGCCGCCGAGGCCCGGGCCGTCTTTCCGGAGACCGAGGTGGGGCGGGATGGGATGAGTGTCGATGTGACGTTCGCCGATGGAGGGGCGTAGGACGGGGGAGGGAAGAGGGAAAAGGGAAGAGGGAAGAGGGACGGGCCGAGAGCCAAGGGCCAAGAGGCAGGAGGCTGCAGCGAGGACTTGGGAGCAGCCCGGTGCATCGGGGTCATCCTGAGGGCGCGGAGCGACCGAAGGATCTCTCGGCCTCCCCCGCCCGCTCTTCCCTGTTCCCTTTTCCCCCTCTTCCCTCTTCCTTCGCCCCTCTCACGTTCTTGCCATCGTCAATCGCAGGAACTCGTCCCGGGTCCGCGGGTCGTCGCGGAAGCTCCCGCGCACGGCACTGGTGACGGTCTTGGACGTCTGCTTTTCCACGCCCCGCATCGCCATGCACATGTGCACCGCCTCGACCACGACGCCCACGCCCCGCGGCCTGAGCTCGCGCTCGAGTGCCGCCGCGACCTGGTCGGTGAGCCGCTCCTGCACCTGCAGGCGCCGGGCAAAGACGTCGACAACCCGGGCGAGCTTCGACAGCCCGACGATGGCGCCGTTCGGGATATAGGCCACGTGCACCTTCCCGTGGAACGGGAGCAGGTGATGCTCACAGAGCGAGTAGAACTCGATGTCGCGCACCAGCACCATGTTCCCGTGGCTCTCCTCGGGGAAGAGCGCGTCGGAGATCACGTCGCCGGCGTCGAGGGCGTAGCCGTGGGTCAGGAACTTGAGGCTCTTGGCGACGCGCTCGGGGGTGCGGCGGAGCCCCTCGCGGTCGGGGTCCTCGCCCAGGAGCTCCAGCATCTCGCGGACCAGCGCTTCGAATCGGGTGCAGCGCGCGCCGTCGAGCGGCAGCACGTCGGGCATCGCCATCGGTTCCTCGTCCTTGGGGGATGTGCCGTAGTACGCACCGACCGGCCGATCGGTTCCCCGTCCAGCTTCCGTCCAGCCCGCGCAGGTGGGGCCGCCGCAAGGACCGGGTCGCCCGGGCGGGCCCGGCGAGCTAACGTATGCCCATGACGAATGACTACGCGCGGATCGAACGCGCCATCCGGTTCCTCGACAGCCATCCCGATGCCTCGCTCGAACAGGTGGCAGGGGACGCGGGGCTCTCCCCCTTCCATTTCCACCGGCTCTTCTCCCGGTGGGCCGGCGTGAGCCCCAAGCGCTTCCAGCAGTTCCAAAGCGTCGTCGAGGCGCGCCGCCTCCTCCGCGACGGAAGGAGCGTCCTCGACGCCACCTACACCGCCGGCCTCACCAGTGCAGGACGCCTCCACGACCTCATGGTGACGGTCGATGCCGTCACGCCGGGCGAATACAAGGCACTCGGCGCCGGCCTCGTCATCCGGTGGGGCGTGCACGAGGGGCCCTTCGGCCCCTTCCTGCTCGGTGTGACCGACCGGGGGATCTGCGCGCTCCGGTTCGTCGAGCCGGGGTCGGAGCGCTCGGTCCTCGCCGAAGCAAGGCGCCAGTGGCCCGGCGCCCGGTGGGTCGAGGACGTGAGGGGCACCGCGGCGCTGGCCCGGTCCGTATTCGGGAGTCTCACCCCCCGGAGCCCGTCACCCACGCGCCACTCGCCACCCGCCATGCGCCTCTTCCTCAAGGGCACCAACTTCCAGCTCAAGGTCTGGGAGGCGCTGCTCCGGATCCCGGAAGGGACCTTCGCGACGTACCAGGACGTGGCCGAGTCCGTCTGCACCGCCGATGCCGTCCGCGCCACCGCGTCGGCCATCGGGGCCAACCCGGTGCTGTACCTGGTGCCGTGCCATCGGGTCATCCGGAAGACCGGGGCGTTCGGTGATTATGCCGGCGGGGAGACCCGACAGCGGGCGCTACTGGGGGGGGAGCGGGC
>DASYXP010000215.1:0-4413 GCA_035934835.1 Gemmatimonadales bacterium
GAGCCGCTGCGCCCGGACCGCCCAACCGGCGGCGCACCTCCGCGAGGCCGGCGAGCTGCGCCGTCCGGGCCGTGGACGCCGGGTCGAGGAGCGGCCCGACCGCGGCAGCGAGCTCATCGATGGTGACCCTTCCCTGGAGGATCTCCGGCACCACCTCGCGCTCGGCGATCAGGTTCACCAGGCTGAACCAGGGCAGGTCGGTGAGCCGGCGTCCGATGATCCAGGTGAGCGGGTGCACCCGGTACGCCATTACCATCGGCACGTCGGCCAGCGCGCATTCGAGCGTCGTCGTCCCCGACTTGGCCAGCGCCGCATCGGCCGCCGCGAACACGGGCACCGGGTCGCCGTGGTGCAGGATGAGCGGTCCCGGCTCCGGGTATTCGCCCGCCGGCGTCGCGGCCACCACCGCGTGGGTGCAGCGCCCCTCCCGGAGCATCCGCGCCGCCGTGTCGCGGAAGGCGGGCCAGAGCGACCGGACCTCCTGCCCCCGGCTCCCCGGAAAGATACCCAAGACCCGGGAATCGGGGGGGAGTCCGAGCCCCTCCCGCGCCGCTGCACGGGAGGGCCAGGACCGATCGAGCAATGGATTGCCCACGTAGGAGGCGTCGAGGCCGAGGTCCCGGTAGAATCGCTCCTCGAACGGGAGGATGACGGCCAGGAGGTCGACGGTGCGTCGCAGCACCTTGATGCGGGAGCGGTGCCAGGCCCAGAGCTGGGGGACGATGTAATAGAGGACCCGGACCGTGTGCCGGCGCGCGGCGGTGGCCAGGCGCAGGTTGAACCCGGGATAGTCGATCGGGATCACGAGGTCGTACATCCGGCCGGCCAGCTGCGCTTCGACCTGGCGGAGGAGCCGGAGGTGCGCGGGGATCTTGCCGACCACCTCGGCGAGGCCGAAGGCGGTGTATCGCTCCATCGGGTAGAGCACCTTGGCGCCGGCGGCGGCCATCCGCGGTCCGCCGAAGGCCTCGATCACGGCACCGGGAAGCCTCGCCCGCAGGGCCTCCACCAGGCGGGCGCCGTGGAGGTCACCCGAAGGTTCGCCCGCCGACAGGAAGATCCGGGCAGGGCGGCGGTCCATCGCTAGTGCGCCGCGGGCACGATCGGGGCACGGGCGACCGCTTCCTCGACCCGGCGCGCCAGCGCCAGCGCGGCCCGGCCTTCGCGGCCGGAGACTCCCCCCGACGCCCGGCCTGCCAAGGCGTCGACGAAGTAGCCGACCTCGAGCCCCAGGGCGTCGGCCTCGGGCGCGGCGAGCGATATCCGCTCCACCACGTCGTCGATCGACTGTGCCGGCTGGCCGGGCGTCCACCCGCCGCGGAGGCGGGTGAACTCGGCGGCCCCGGTGGAGAGGTCGAGGTTGAGGTAGCCGTCGGCCTGGTAGATGCGGGTCCGGCGCACCCGGCTCCGGGCGAGCCGCGAGGCGGTGATCGAGGCGACCGCTCCCCCGGCGAACTCGATCCGGGCCCGGGCCAGGTCGATCGTCGACGACAACAGCGCACCGCCGTCGGCGCGCACGTCCACCGCCTCGGCACCACCGGTCAGGTGCAGGGCCAGGTCGAGGTCGTGCACCATCAGGTCGAGGACCACCGAGACGTCGGCGCCCCGCAGGCTGAACGGGGCCAGGCGCTCGCACTCGATGAACCGCGGGTGCCGGACCACCGGCGCGATGGCGCGCACCGCGCGATTGAACCGCTCGATCTGGCCCACGTGGAGCGGCACGCCGGCGCGGTCCGCGCGGGCGATGAGGTCGTCGGCCTCCGCGACCGTCACCGTGATGGGCTTTTCCATCAGGATCCCGACGCCGCGTTCGAGGACGCGCACGCCGAGGTCGTGATGGAACGACGTCGGGGCGGCGATGGACACACCACGCACCGCGCCGAGGAGCGCGTCGAGGTCGGACCAGGCCTCGGTCCCGACCTGCGCCGCGATCTCCGCCGCCCGCGCCGTCGACGCGTCATAGACACCCACGAGGCGCGCACCGGGGTGCTGCGCCAGGTGCCGCGCGTGGTGGCGGCCCAGCGCCCCGACCCCGATGACCCCGACGGGGACCCGTTCGCTCACGCGGGAACGCCCCGCTCCGAGGACTCGATGAACGTGATGAAGCGCTGCACCTCGGCCGTCTGGGGCAGGTCGGCGCGGGCGCGTTCGACCGCCTGCGAGAGGTTGAGGTCGGAATTGAAGAAGAGCCGGTAGCCGCGCTTGAGCGCAGTGATCGTCTCCGCGGGGAAGCCGGCGCGCTGGAGCCCGATCGTGTTGAGTCCGTAGAGCTCCATCGGGTTCCCGACCGCCTTCACGTACGGCGGGATGTCCTGGTTGACGCGGGTGCAGCCGCCCACGAAGCAGAAGCTCCCGATGGTGACGAACTGGTGGACCGCCACGAGGCCGCTGATGTTGGCGCGGTCGTGCACAGTGACGTGCCCCGAGAGCTGGGTGCCGTTCGCGATCGTGACGCCGTTCCCGATGTGGCAGTCGTGGCCCAGGTGGACGTAGCTCATCAGGTAGCAGCGCTCGCCCACGGTGGTCTTGTAGCTCTGGGTGGTGCCGCGGTTGACGGTGCTGAATTCCCGGATCGTCGAGTGGGCGCCGACCTCGACCCACGTCTCCTCGTTCTTGAACTTGTGGTCCTGCGGCAGGTTGGCGAGGATCGTGCCGTCGCCGATCGTCACGTCGTGGGCCAGCCGGGTGAAGCGGTGCAGCGTGGCCCGGGCGCCGATGCGGCAGCGGTCGCCCACCTCGACCGCGGCCTCGATGATCGCGAACGGCCCGACCTCCACGTCGGTGCCGAGCCGGGCGGCCGGGTCCACCAGCGCGGTCGGATGGATGAGCGTGCTCACCGGTCCACCACGCGGGCCATCATCTCGGCTTCGCACACCACGTTCCCGTCGACGTAGGCCATGCCCTTCATCCGGCAGGTCTTCCCGCGGAACTGGAGCATCTCGAGCTCGCAGCGCAGCTGGTCGCCCGGCAGCACGGGGCGGCGGAACTTCACGTTGTCGAGCGACATGAAGTACACCACCTTCTGCTCGTGCTCCTCCTCGGGGAAGAACCCCAGGAGGAGCATGCCCCCGACCTGGGCCATCGCCTCGATGATCAGCACGCCCGGCATGATCGGATGGCCCGGGAAGTGCCCGACGAAGAAGGGCTCGTTGATCGTCACGTTCTTGAGCCCGACGATCCGCTTCCCCTCCTCGACCTCGAGGATCCGGTCGACCAGGAGGAACGGGTATCGATGCGGCATCACATTGAGGATCCGGCCGATGTCCATCACGTGTCGATCTCCTTGGCGGCGGAGGCGATGGCCCGCGCCAGCATGACGTTGCCGTGGTGACTCGGGCGCTCCGCGTGCACGTGCGCACGGATGCGGCCCCCGAGGAGCGCCAGGTCGCCGACCAGGTCGCCCGCCTTGTGCCGGACGAACTCGTCGGGCCACCGGAGAACCGTACCCACGACGCCCCGGTCGTCCAGCCCGATCGCATTCTCGTACGACGCGCCCAGCGCCAACCCCCGCGCCTGGAGCGCCTCCACCTCGCGCACCAGCCCGAACGTGCGCGCCCCGGCCAGCTCCCGGCGGAACCCCTCCGGCGTCACGTCCCACGACCCCGCCTGGCGGCCGATGGCGGGATGCGCCCACTCCACCGAGACGCTGACCCGGAACGTGGCGGAGGGCTCCGCGTGATACCGTGACTCACCCGCCACCACCTCGATGGGTGCCCGCACCCGCCACTCGGCGGGGGTCCCGGCCTGCTCGGCGAGGCCGGCGGCCAGGAGCCCGTCGACGAACGGCGCGAACGACCCGTCGAGGATCGGGGGTTCCGGCCCGTCGAGCTCCAGCAGCGCATCGTCGACCTCGAGCGCGTGGAGCGCGGCGAGCAGGTGCTCGACGGTGTGGATGGTGGCCGGCGGACGGCCGATGGCGGTGCGCCGATCGGTGGCCTCCACTTCCGCGAGCCGGGCCGGGATCCGTGGCACGCCCTCCAGATCCGTCCGGGCGAACACCATGCCGGTCCCCGCCCCCGCCGGACGGACCGACAGCGTGGTCTCGACCCCCGTGTGCAGCGCCGTCCCCCGGAACTCCGCCGGGCGGGCCAGCGTCCGCCTAGGCATCGGGTCGGATCCGCTCGACCAGCCGCTCGAGCTTGGCGCTGATGCCAGTGAGCCGGCCGAGCGCCGCCTGCTGACGCAGCGTCTCACGTTGCGGACGGGCCGGCTGCCCACCCCAGGTCTCCCCGGCCGGCACGTCACCCCAGACGGCGCTCGCGCCTGCGATCCGCGCACCATCGCCGACGGTCCGGTGCCCGTTGATGGCCGTGTGGCCGCCGATCAGGACGCCGTCGCCCACGCGGACGCTCCCCGCGAACCCGCACTGCGCGGCCACCAGGCAGCGGCGCCCGAGACGGACATTGTGGCCCA
>DASYXP010000228.1:0-3484 GCA_035934835.1 Gemmatimonadales bacterium
GCGCCGGCGGCTCCGCGCCGCACGCCTTGAGCACCGAGGGCAGGAGCATCCCGGCCGGCATCTTGGTCCGGGCCTTCAGTTCCTTCCGGCCCGCAGCGGTCTTGTTGAGCGCCTTCTCGACCGAGTCGCTGCAGGCGATCCAGTGCACCCGGGCCGCGGAATCGCGCACGGCCTGCGCCCGCTCCAGGCTGTCCTTCCGCGCCTGGAGGGCGTGCGCCTTGGCCAGCGAGTCCTGGTCGATGCCGCCCTTGCCCATCCATCCCTTGATGCGGTCGCAGCCGCCGGCCACCAGGACCGACGCCGCGAGCGCCGCGAGGAGCTGCCGCTTATTGAGCACTGTCGGCCGCCTCCTTCCCGGTCTTCACGTAGGTCCGGATGGTGAACTGCGCGGAGAGGAGCGCGCCGCTCGAGTCGCCGAGCGCCTGGCCCGCCGAGGCCGGCGCGGCCTGGACCTTGAACCCGACCGGCACGATGATGCGCGGCAGGGAGGCGATGTCGGAGAGGAACTCGCCCAGCTGGTCGTAGTGCCCCAGCACGGCGATGTCGTACTGGTTGGTCCGGAACGGTGGCGGCCCGTTGACGGTGACGCCGGGCTTGACGCCGGCCAGGTCGACGCCGCGGATCTTGGCGCGGGTCGAGATCTGGTCGAGGAGGTTCGGCACCTCGTTCTCCTCCGGCACCAGCCGGCGCAGGAGGTCGAGGCTCTGGCGGTACCCTTCGAGCCGGCGGCGGAGCTGCTCGATGCTTCCCTTGGCCAGGACGGCCTTGGCGCTGTCGATCTCCTTCTGCAGCGCCGTCACGCTGTCCTGCATCACCTTGACGCGCTCCTGCTTCCCCTTGACCCCGTCGAGCACGCCGGAGAACCCGTCGTACCCGAGGTAGCCGGCCACGCCGGCCAGGAAGATGAGGAGGATCGCGACCTGTCGGGTCTGGTTCATCGCGCGGTCACCTCACCGACTGGTTGAGCGGCACGGTGCGGATGTAGGCCGAGTCGGCCTGGGAGAACACGGCCTTGATCTGGAATGCCGTGACCGGGCGCCCCTGCTCGACCACCGCCTGCGAATTGACCGGCTCGACGCCGGAGATCCACGGCGACGCCTCCAGCTGGCGGAGGAACTGGGTGTACGCCTGGTAGTCCACCGTGCGCCCGTCGAGCTGGAACTGGACCTTGTTGTGCGCGGTCGAGTCGACGGCGCCGGTGTCGACCGGCTGGGAGCCGACGATCGACAGGTCCACCAGCCAGGTGTAGGGCGGAAGCGCCTTGGACACCTCGTCGAGGAGGTGGGGCCAGATGTAGCGGTCGCCGTCCACCCGGCGGATGACGCGGATCTGCGAGAGCAGGGAGTCGCGGATCTGCTCGGACTTCCGCTTCTGGACCATCAGCCCCTTGAAGCGGGCTTCCTCCGAGCGCGCCTGGGCCAGGCGCGGCTCGAGGGTGGAGAACTGGTGCGAGGTGCTCCCGTAGAGCCACACGAGCCCCACCACCACGACCACCCACGCGGCGGCGGCGGCGATGAGCAGCGGCTCCTTGACCCGGGCCGCCAGCTCCTTCAGGCGGGCCTGGAACTGCTTCCCGGCGCTCCCGGACTTGCGCTTCTGCCCGGGCCGGAGATTGACGGTGATCATCATCGGGGGGTGATCCTCCGCTGCGGCATCATGCCGCGCTCCTGAGCGCAAGTCCGACCGGCAGCATCAGCAGCGGTGCCACCTCGTCCATGCTCATCGTGTCGAACGCCGTGTCGGCCACCTGCAGCCGGGCCAGCGGGTTGCCCTGCTCTACCGGGATGCGGAGCCGGTCGGCCAGGACCTTGTTGAGCCCCGGGATCCGGGCGCCGCCACCGACGGTGAAGATCCGGGTGAGCGACCCCGCCGACCGGCTGGCCGACTGCAGGAACGCCGCCGCCCGCTCGATGCCCACCGCCAGCTCCTCGCCGCGGCTCTCGAGGAACGGGTCGAGCATCTCATTGCGCTCGAAGCCCTGCAGGATCTTGTCGGCCTCCTCCACCGAGAGGCCGCGCTCGCGCTGCAGGTCCTCCCGGAACTTCCGCACCCCGACCGGGAGGTCCCGCGTGAGCACCGGGATCCCGTCCTCGAGGATGTTGATGTTCGACATCTCGTTGCCGATGTTGACCAGCCCCACCACGCCGGACAGGTCGTCGGGGTGGTTGAGCTCGAAGGCGTTGTGGAGCGCGAAGGCGTCGACGTCGATGATGCTCGCCTCGAGCCCCGCCTCGGCCAGGAGCGACATCCGCCCCTCCACCAGCTCCCGCTTGGCCGCCACCAGCAGCACCGTCATCTGGAGGCCTTCGCCCTCGGGGTCGAGGATCTGGAAGTCGAGCTCGACGTTCTCCATGTCGAACGGCACGTGCTGCTCCGCTTCCCAGCGGATCACCTCACGGGCCTCCGGCTCAGACATCCGGTCCATCTGGATCTTCTTGACGATGACGTCGCGCCCGCCCACCGCGATCACCACCGACTTGGTCTTGATCCGGGCCGAGGCAAGGAGGTGCTTGATGGCGTCGGCCACGACACCCTGGTCGATGATCTCGCCGTCGACGATGGCGTCCGCCGACACCGGCGCGAACGCGACCCGGGACAGCACCGGATCACCCCCGCCGTGGCTGATCTCGACCACCTTGATCAGGCCGCTGCCGATGTCGAGCCCGACAGTGGTCTTCTTGCGTCCGAGGAGACCCATACTGACCCGGCCGTGGTTGTGGAAATGGGGACTTGGACTGGCTACGCTACCATTGGGCAAGGGAATTGTCAAGCTCGAAGGTGCTTGAGGTGAGTCGGAACAAGATGTTGCGGGGTCAGACTTTACCGGCGCCGGACATCGCAACGCATCAGGGCCGATCCCCTTCAGGCGCCGCCGTACGGTCGCAGTTTTGGTGTATGTTCGGATGCCAAATAGCAGCCTCAAGTCGATGGAAACGCCACGGGCCGACCCCGAAGGGCCGGCCCGGCGTGACAGTGGCGGGATGGTGTCAGTACTGGATGAACGGTCGCTGCACGATCGGCCGCGCCACGGCGGAGTTGGACACCGCCGTGCTGATGGCGCAGCTCGAGTACTGGATGTTGATCGTACCGTTGAAGTTGTCGGTGATGTTGGCGGTCTCGGAGAGGAGCCCGCCGTAGAAGTTGGAGGTCCCGTTCCCCTTGAGGATGCTCCCCTTGACGATGACGAGCCCATAGAACTTGAATCCGCCGCCGGCCTGGAAGTCTCCATCCACGAGGAGCACGCCCTGCCCGATGTTCCCGTTCACCTGGAGGCTCCCGGTCACGTGGATGATCGGATAGTAGGACGCACAGGGGTAAGTCGTCGTGCTCCCCGACGTGTATGACAGGGAATTGGTGGGGTCGCCCCAGTTGTTCGTGTTGGTCCTGTCGCAGGCGTGGGTCGTGGAGTTGAGCGCCGGCTTGGCACCCGTGATGGTCCCGCCCGCAATGGTCACGTTGGCGCTGTTGATGAAGGTGTTGTACG
>DASYXP010000234.1:0-5436 GCA_035934835.1 Gemmatimonadales bacterium
CCAGGACGGATCCGCACCCGCCAGAAGTCCACGGCGCCGCCGGACGCCGTGATCGCCGCCCGAACGTGGTCGTGGTCACCGACGCTCACGCCGCCGGCGGTGACGATGAGGTCGGCGTCCGCCGCGCGGGCCAGGTGCTCCCGGATGCTCGCGATGGTGTCCGCGGCGATGCCCAGGTCCACCGGCACGCCACCCGCCTCGCGGATCATCGCCCCGAGGGCGTGGGCGCTGGCGTTCCCCACCTTGCGTCCGGCCAGGATCTCGTCGGGGCGGTCGACGTCCGCCACTTCGTCCCCGCTGCACAGGATCGCGACCCGCGGACGGCGCACCACCATCGGCGCCCCGATCCCAAGCGAGGCGAGGACGCCGAGGTGGGCCGCCCGGAGCTGGAGGCCGGCGGTGAGCGCCACGGCGTCTCGCCGGATGTCCTCACCGGGCTGGCGGAGGTTGGCGCCGGCGTCGCGGTCGTTGAAGACCCTGATCTCGTCGCCGTCGGCGGCGGTGTCCTCCTGGCGCACCACCGTGTCCGCGCCCGTCGGCACCGGACTGCCGGTGAACACCCGCGCACATGCTCCGGGGCCGAGCGGCCGTGTCGGCACGCTGCCGGCGGGGATCCGTTCCACCAGGCGCAGGACGGCGGGACGATCGGCGGAGGCGCCTTGCACGTCAGCAGCGCGCGCCGCATAGCCGTCCATCGAGCTGCTGGTATGGGGCGGCACGTCCACGGGGCACCGCACATCGTCCGCGAGCACCATGCCGAGCGTGTCGTCGAGCGGCACGCGGAGGGGCGGCTGGCGGCGCACGGCGGCGACGATGCGCATTGCCGCGTCACGGGCGGACAGGCGGGACGGGACGTCCGTCATTGGGGAAGCGATCCGGAGGTGCGGGTCACGCGGGGAGGATACCGGTGCCGGCGGCGGAGCGGAAGCGCGGCACGCGGCCTTCAGTACCGGTGGCCGCGCTTCTTCTCGAGGACGATCTCGAAGCCGAGGTTGAGCGAGAAGAGGTGGGACGCGAGGACCTTCGTCGGCGGGCTCAGCCCCGGGTCGGGCGCGGACTGGGTGCCGGTGGGGTGCCGCAGGAAGACGACGTTGTCCCGTACCTCGAACCGGAACTGCGAGCCGCGGCCCGTCGGTGCGGTGAACCCGCCGCCGAGCCCCAGCATCGGGGTGATCTCTCCCGGGCTCGGGTCGCCGAAGATGTAGTAATCCGCCTCCTCCGATGTCGACGTGACCCATGTGCCGATCATCCGGACCGAGCTGTTCTGGCTCACGTTGAGCCCGCCGCTGGCGCGCAGGTAGGGCGAGAGCGCGCTGTTGGGCCACGGGCGGAAGATGCCGCCCAGGGTGAGCGTCACCGCCGTGCCGTCGTGTCCCCGCCCCTCGATGTTCTGGCAGATCTGCTGCGCCTCGCCGCCGCTGTGGTTGGTCAGCAGGCGGCAGGAGTCGACGTAATGCAGCCCGAGGAACTGGACCTCGCCGATCACGCCCCACTGCTCGGTCGGGAAGTACGCCGCCAGGAAGCTCAGCCCAAACTGCGACTGGATGTCGCGCCCCACGGTCGCGGTGTCCACGTTGGCCGACTGGTCGATGATGGTCTGGCCGTCCTGGGTCCAGATGTGTCCGCCGCCGTGATACGCGATCCCGAGCCCCACCGCCAGGCGGGCGCGGTCGGCGGTGGCCTGCGCGCGAAGCGGCCCCGCGGCCCCGGCCAGGAGCAGGAGGCACGCCGCGCGGGCGGTGGCTCCCGGGCTCATCGCCGGACCCGCAGTGAGTGCTCCACGGCGAGGCAGTGGTCCTGCACCACCGGGATCCCTGCGGCCTCGAGCTTGGCGGCGGTCGCGTCGTCGCGGATGCCCAGTTGCAGCCAGACGAGCTTCGGGTGGACGGCCAGGAGGTCGGGGAGGAGCGCCGCGACGTGCTCCGGACGGCGGAACACATCGACGATGTCGATGGGCTCCGGCGCCACGGCGGCCGCGGCGGCGGGGAGGTCGGGGAAGGCTGGCTGGCCGAGGATGGTGCCTCCGCGAGGCGTGACCGGGAGGATCCGGTACCCCTGCGCCTGCAGGTAGGTGCCGACGCCGTGACTGGGGCGCGCGGCGTCGGGGCTGAGTCCGACGATGGCGATGATCCGGGCCGCGCGGACGATCTCGAGTGTTGGTTCGGGGACGCTCAAGGGAGCCCTCCTTGCACGGGGGCGCGCGCCAGGCTCGATCAGCCGGCCCGGCACTCGGCGGCGAGGTCGGGCGCCTCCTCGACCCGCACCCGGTCGAGCGATACGCCGGCCGGGAGCCGCCCGCCGATCCGGCCGAAGAGCTCCGCCGCGATCGCCTCGCAGACCGGCAGCGCCGACCCCGTCCGCGCCGCATCGAGCGACTGGTTGAGGTCGGTCCCGCCCAGCCGGCCCGTGACCTCGTCCGCCAGGATCCGGTCGAGCGCGGGGAGGTCCATCACCATCCCGGTGCCGGAAGCCGGGGTGCCCGCCACCGTGATCGCGCAGGTGTACCGGTGCTCGTGCGGCTCGGCGAGCGCCCCGAAGCTGCGGCGGTTCTCTTCGGCGCTCCGGTCGCGGAAGGCCAGGCGGTGCCGGGCGGTGAACGCGACCGAGCGCGTCAGCAGGATGCGCACGCGGTCGGACTCACAGGGAATAGTGGATACCGAGGCTCAGCCAGCCGTTGCCGCTCCACTCCGTGGTGCTCCCGCCGGCGGGGATGATCGGGTTCGCGGTCGGCTGCGCGGTGGGCGCGGCAAAGAAGCTCACCGGGTACTTGAGCTTCCAGTACACCCGACGGGCGTCGAAGCGGATCCTGAGCCGGCTGGTCACGAACCACTGGACGCCCACCCCGGGGTCCAGGTAGAGCTTGGTGCCGAAGTCGTAGAGGCTCGCGGTGTCCGCCGCGACCTGCGACCCCACCGCGGCACCGAGCTCCGCATCGACGAACGGCGCCAAGCGGTGCCACGTCTTCGGGCCGGTAAGGTTGGCCTGCATCCCCACCCCTATGAAGGTGACCGACTGTGAATAGGGGCCGGTCCGCCGCTTGGACACGCTGTCGTTGGGGTAGTACCCGTCCCGCACGCCGGTGAAGTGGGAAAAGCCGAGGTGGGCGCCGAGGAGCCCGCTGAGCTTCACGTCGTAGCGCAGCCCCCACGAATCGCCGCTGTGGGGCCCGACGCCGAGGGAGCCGCCGTCCCCGCCGATGTGGCCGTAGGTGAAGAGGAGCCCGTTCGGGTGGGTGATGTCCCGGTAGGGCGAGCTGTCCGGGGCGTGCCCCACCTGGGCGGAGACGGAGCGCGCCACGAACGTGGCGGCGAGGAGCAGTGCGGCGTAGCGGTTCATGGATCTCACGTCAGTCGGAGGTCGCGGCCGGTCATCTCGGCCGGGGGATCGATGCCCATCATCCGGAGGAGCGTCGGCGCCACGTCGCAGAGCGCGCCGCCGCCACGGAGCGGGGCGGGGCCTGCACCCACCGTCACGAGCGGCACCGGGTTGGTGGTGTGCGCGGTGTGGGGCCCGCCGGTCACGGGGTCCACCATCAGCTCGCAGTTGCCGTGGTCTGCGGTGATCACCACCTGCGCCCCCGCCCGCTCGGCGCTCGCGAGCACCCGGGCCAGGCAGGTGTCGACCGTCTCCACCGCCGTGATGATGGCCGGGGCCACGCCGGTGTGCCCCACCATGTCGGCGTTGGCATAGTTGCAGAGGATGAAGTCGTGATGGCGCGCCTCGATGGCGGCGCAGAGGGTGTCGGTGATGCCGGCCGCGCTCATCTCCGGGGCCAGGTCGTAGGTGGCCACCTTCTGCGACGGCACCAGGATCCGCTCTTCGCCCTTGTACGGTGGCTCGTAGCCGCCGTTGAAGAAGTACGTCACGTGGGCGTACTTCTCGGTCTCCGCGGTGCGGAGCTGCGCCCGGCCGGCATCGGCCAGCACCTCCGCCATGATGCGCGCCATCGGCATCGGCGGGAACGCCTGGGGGGCCTGGAGCGTGCGGTCGTACTGGGTCATCGTGGCCAGGGCCAGCGTCGGCCGGCCGGTCACGTCGAACCCGGTGAAGGGATCGTCGATGAGCGCGTGGCAGATCTGGCGCATCCGGTCGGCGCGGTAGTTGAAGCAGAACGCCCCGTCGCCGTCCCGGAGGGTGGCGGCGGGGGCGCCGTTCCGCTGCACCACGATGGGGCGGATGAACTCGTCGGTGACGCCCGCGTCGTAGGATGCCTGGATGGCGGCGAGGGCGTCGGTGGCGGGCGCGCCGACGCCCCGGACCATCGCGTCGTAGGCCAGCTGGATGCGGTCCCACCGCTTGTCGCGGTCCATCGCGAAGTAGCGCCCGCAGAGCGAGGCCAGGCAGGCACGGTCGCCGCCGACCCGGGCGATGTCGGCCAGGAGGTCGCGCACGAAGCCGAGCGCGGAGGTCGGCGGCGAGTCGCGGCCGTCGAGGAATCCGTGGACCGCGATGCGGGGGACGTCGGCGCGGCGCGCGAACTCGAGCGCCGCCACCAGGTGCCGGTCGATGGCGTGGACGCCGCCGGACCCGAGGAGCCCGATCAGGTGGAACGTGCCGCCGGTGCGCTTGAGGTGGGCGGCCAGTGCGCGGAGGGGCTCGAGCTGGTAGAACGCGCCGCTCGCGATCGACTGGTCGATGCGCACCAGATCCTGCATCACGACGCGGCCGGCGCCGAGGTTGAGGTGCCCCACCTCGCTGTTGCCCATCTGGCCCGCCGGGAGCCCGACCGCGAGGCCGCTCGCGTCGAGCAGGGCCCGGGGCCCGGCTTCCCAGAGCCGATGCCACACCGGGGTGCGCGCCAACTCGATCGCGTTCCCCTCGCGTTCGGCGCGGTAGCCCCACCCGTCCAGCACGATGAGCACGACGGGGCCCGCCGGCCGCGCATTGTTTGACATGGCCCTCCCGGCCTTCTACAATGCCGAATCGTGACTTACAGGCCGCAATCTAGTCCCGGGCCGCGCCGGCAACCAGCCTTTCCGGCGCGGCGTGCCGCCCTTCTCGCGGGGCTGCTGACGCTCTCCCTTCCGGGCGTCGCGGCCGCGCAGGACCACCGCACGCTCGCCCGCGAATCCCGCATCTACGCCACCGTCGGCGGGGCCTCCCTCGGCCTCGTGACCAAGGGGACGTTACTCGCCTCCCGGCGCGAGGATGGCGCGTCCATCGAGCTCCTGGTGGATGGGTGGATCTTCGCGCGGTCGGTGGGGGCGGACGCGCGCGACGGGTTCGACCTCGCGGTGACCCAGGCAGGGGGCCAGAACCTTCGCGAGTCCCCGGCGCCCGGGGCCCGCATCGTCGCGCGGCTCACGCGGGGCGCCCTGCTGCAGAAAGTCGAGGCCGACGGCCACGGCTGGGTCCACGTCCGGCGCTACGTGTGGGTCCCGAAGGCCGCGCTGCAGCCGCTTCCAGCGCCCGGCGCTCCCGCCCCCGCGGCCCGAC
>DASYXP010000104.1:0-5834 GCA_035934835.1 Gemmatimonadales bacterium
CCTTTCCCCGCCGCACCACGATCTCCCCCCGCTCGAAGTCGACATCCTTTACCCGGAGCGCCAGCGCCTCCATCAACCGCATCCCCGACCCGTACAACAAGAGCCCGATGAGCCTCGGCACACCATCGAGCTGCTCCAGCACCAGCCGCACTTCCCGGCGCGTCAATACGACGGGCACCCGCTCGGGCGTCTTCGCCCGCGCAGTCACCCCGACATCGCCGATGCCCACCCGCAGCACGTCCCGATACAGGAACAACAGCGCCGCCAACGCCTGGTTCTGCGTCGCCGCACTCACCTGCCGCTCCCGCGCCAGCCAGCTCAGGAACTCGGCCACCTCGGACCCGCCCATCTCACGCGGATGCCGCCGACCATAGTGCCGGACATACCGCCGCACCCACCCGACATACGCCCCCTCGGTCCGCCGGCTGTAATGCCGCGTCCGCAATACCTCCCGCATCCGCGCGATCAGGGTGCCTGCCATCCCACAGGGTAGATGGTGGGTGACACGGCGCGGTAACCGATTCCGTTCACCCGAAGGCATAAAAAGTGCCCCCTCCGGTGGGAGAGGGGGCAGACAGTGCGGATAGAGCCGTGGTTCGTTGGGGAGTCAGGTCGCAGGTCACAAGTCTCAATTGACCATGGTCTTCATTCCTTCCGCTCCTTCTCCTTCTCCTTCTCCTCTTCCCATGTCCCTCTTCTCCTTCTCACTCCCGCGCCCCCAACCAACCCCGCACCAGCTGCCCCACAGTCATCGCCGCCGGCGGGTCGAGATTGGTGAGCACCACGAGGTCATAGCCCCCCGGCAGGTCGCCATCGATAATGGCGTTGACCCCCGCGGTCCCACCGGCTATTCCGAGCCCGGGCCCCGGCCCATCCGGGATCTTCCGCTCCCGCAGCGCCTCGATGAACCGCACCAGGTCCCCCGCGGTGGAGTACCCGCCCCCCGCCGAACTCCCGCGCCCCGGAAGGAGCGCGCTGTTGGGATGACGCGTCTGCGAGTCGGCACCATCCTCGCCATTGGACACGGTGTACCCGATGGCGGCATTCGGTGGCAGGGAGTCGACGGCGTAGTGCGCGGTGCCGGTCATCCCCGCCGGCCGATAGATGTGCTCCCGCACGTAGTCGTAGTAGCTCTCACCGGTCACCCGCTCGATCAGGAGGCCGAGCAGCACGTAGCCCGGATTGCAGTACTTCTGGTCGGTCCCGGGCGGAAAGAGGGGCGGCGCATTCACGAACAGCGGAAGGAAATCGCTGAGCTTCCGGATGTCGTTCGGCTTCTTCCCCGGCGGCGCGCCGAAGACATCTCCGCCAAGTCCGCTCCGCATCTCCACCAGCTCCCGCACCGTCACCCGCTTCGCCACCTCGGCGTTGGGATAATCGGGCCAGTACGCCCCGACCGTGGAGTCGAGGCTCATCTTCCCCTCGGCCACGAGCTGATGGATGGCGATGTTGGTGAAGATCTTGTTGATCGACCCGACATTGAATGCGGTGCCGATGGCGTTGGCGCGATGGTGCGCCACATCGGCCTCTCCGTACGCACGCTGATAGAGGGGGACGCCACCCTTGGCGACCACCGCCACCCCCGAGAACTGGCCCGCGGCGCTCAGTGAATCGAGCGCGTGGGTAAGCCGCGCAAAGAGCGTGTCCTGGGAGATCGCCGCCGGCGGGGGCGGGCCCTGGCGGAGCGGGGCGGGGCGGACCCCAGGCGCCTGGGCCACGAGGGGCGCTGCAATGAGCAACGCGGCGAGGACGACGAGGAGTTTGGTCATGCGGCTAATGATGCGCCGCGGGCGGGAACCGTCGCGTCCACGTCGCGGGACATATCCTTGCGCTCGGCGAACCAGATGTCGACCTTCGCGCTGATAGCTGATAGCTGATAGCTGATAGCTGATAGCTAGCCCTTCACCCCCGCCGCCGCAGTACCACGTGCGCCGCCTTCTCCGATGCCGTGAACTGGGCGCATTCGCATCCCAAGGCCGGGAGGTCGATCCCCTGGAACAGGTGCTCTCCGCGTCCCAGCAGCACTGGCGATATCGCGATATGCAGCTCGTCGATCAGTCCCGCGACGAGGTACTGCCGAATGGTGCTCGCCCCGCCGCCGATCCGCACGTTCATCCCGTTCGCCGCCGCGCGGGCCCGGTCCAGCGCCTCGTGGATCCCGCCGGTCACGAAGTGGAAGGTCGTGTTGCCCTTCATCTCAAGCGGCGGCCGCGGGTGGTGGGTCAGGACGAAGACGGGGACGTGGTAGGGCGGGTCCTCTCCCCACCATCCCCTCCAGTTCGCGTCGGGCCACGGGCCGCGGATGGGGCCGAACATGTTGCGTCCGAGTATCCAGGCGCCGGCGCCGGTGGCGCCCTGTGCCGCGAACTCGTCGTCGATCCCGCCGGTGCCCCCCTCCATGCCCTGCATCTTCCGCCAGCTGCGGGTGGATACCAGCCAGGCGTGGAGCCCCTCCCCGCCGATGCCGAGGGGATGCTCAAGGTCCTGGTCGGGGCCGGCGCCGAAGCCGTCGACCGAGATGGTGAAACATTGGACCAGGATGCTCGTCACGTTCCCGTCTCCATTGTCGTTGTATCAGTGGCGGCTAACGATGCGCCGACGGTAGGTGCCGTGGCGTCAACGCCCTGGGGCATCCCATAGCGCTCGACGAACCGGTTGTCGACCTTCGCGCTGATAGCTGATAGCTCACATCCGTCTCGGAACGTACCGCATCGCCACGGCGCCAGAGCCGAATTCCACCCGGTCCACCAGCTTGAGGTCCACCAGCTTCGGGATGCCGGCAAGGAGCGTCGGTCCGTGGCCTGCGATCCGAGGATGCACCACGAACTCGTACTCGTCAATGAGGTCGAGCGCCGCGAGTGCCCGGGGAAGCGTCACCCCACCGGTGAAGAGCCCCTTGCCCGGCTGATCCTTGAGGGCCCGCACGGCGGTGGCCAGGTCCCCCCGCAGGAGCTCGGCGTTCCAGTCGACGCGCCTGAGCGTGCTGGAGACGACGTACTTCCGGGCGGCGTCGATCGTCCGGGCAAAGGGCTCCATCCACGGCTGCCGCCACGCCGCCGGGGCCCCGGCCCGCCACGCCTCTTCCATCATCTGGTAGGTCACCCGCCCGAAGAGGAGCGCATCGGCCCGCGCGATGTTCTCGGACGCGTTCCGGTGCAGGTCCTCATCCGCGATCCCCACCCGATGATCGCAGCAGCCGTCGAGGGTGACGTTGATGGAGTATCGGAGTGGCCGCACGATGGGTCCTCAGGTCGGCTGATCGCCGGTGGCGGGGCCGCCGTCACGCGCTGCGGTAGCGTCCGATCAGCTGGGAAATGCGCTCGACGGCCTGGACCGCCGCCTGGTGATTCTGCGAGAAGTTGAGCCGGATGCTGTCGGTGGCCTCCGGGTCGAATTCGGTCCCCGGTGTCACGACGGCGCCGCCCTGCACCCGGAGCGCGCGCACGAAGTCGTGCAGCGCCAGGCTCAGCGCCGGCAGGCGCGGAAAGAGGTAGCTCCCCCCGCCCGGCGTCCGGACCGAGAGCCCCGGCACCGTCCGGAACACCCTGATCAGCTCGTCCCGGATGGCCTCGTGCCGGCGGATGCGCTCGGCGAGCCAGCCATCCGGCTCGTCGAACCAGGTGCGGAGCACCGCCTGGGAGTATCCCGGCGCGCGGAGCGACACGATCGCCTGCAGGCGTTCGGCCCGTTCGATGAGGTGCGGCGCGCCGAACGCCACGCCGAGCCGGTACCCGCTCAGCGACTCGGTCTTGGACGGCCCGAGGATGGTGACCACCTGGTCGGTCGCGATCCCCGCGGCGCAGAGATGGGTGTACGTCTGCCCCGAGTAGATCAGCCGCGAATAGAGCTCGTCCACGATCACCGTCGCGCCGTACCGGTTCGCGAGCGTCACGATCCCGGCGATCTCCTCCGGCGAGTAGATGACCCCGGTCGGGTTGTTGGGGTTCGACAGGACGAAGGTCCGCACCCCCGACTTGAAGGCGTCCTCCAGCTGCGTCAGGTCGATCCCAGCCCGGTCGGAGTGCGCCAGGTAGTCGAGCCGCACCGGCACCACGTCGGCGCCGAGGAAGGCCACGAGCTTCCGGTTGGCGAAGTAGTCGGGGCGCACGATGGCCACCCGGTCGCCGGCATTCACCGTGGCTCCGAGCGCCAGGAAGAGCGCCCCCTGTGTGCCGGGGGTGACGATGAGTTCCTCGGCCGCCTTGATCGGGCGCCCGGTGAACGCCGCGAGCTTCCGGGCCGCCTGTTCCCGGAGGTCGGCGGCGCCGCGGTATTCCGTGTACGCCTGCGCACCGCCGCGGCGCTCCCCGGCGATGAACGCGTCGAGGGCGCCGGGCGCGGGAGGAAAGGCAGTGTCGTTCACGTCCCCGTGGGAAAAGTCCACGGGCACCCCGGCCAGCGGCGCCCCGCGCAGCTCGGTGCCGGGGAGGTCGTTCCCCTGGCGCACCTCCTGGCCCGGCGCGTGCTCGGTGCCGAGCTTGGCGAACTTCGCCTCAAGTGAACTCATCTGGCCTCGGGGTGAACGGCGCGAGGCGGAAATCTATCGCCGGCAGGCGGGAAGGGGGCAACGAGGTCGGCCCCCTTGCGCGTCGCCAGGCCTTTCGCTATACTGAACCATATGGTTCAGCTTGTGCGGGCCCGCCTCGATGCCTCGTTCGCCGCCCTCTCGGACGCCACCCGCCGCGGCGTGCTGGAGCGGCTCGGCCGGTCCGACGCCTCGATCACGGACCTGGCCGACCGGTTCCAGATGACGCTGACGGGGATGAAGAAGCACGTCGGGGTCCTGGAGCGGGCCGGGTTCGTCACCACGGAGAAGGTCGGGCGGGTGCGGACCTGCCGGATCGGTCCCCGCCGATTGGAGGATGAGATGGCCTGGCTTGAACGGTACCGGCAGCTCTGGGAGGCGCGCTTCAACGAGCTGGACCGGGTGGTCGAGGACCTACAGCGGAAGGAAGATGACAATGAACGCACACCCAGGAAGTGAGGCACGACCGATGCAGAACCGCACCACGGTGGAACGGCAGTCCGATCGCGAGCTGGTCGTCACCCGGACCGTCAATGGCCCGGCCCGCCTGGTGTTCAAGGCGTGGACCACCGCCGATCTCTTCAAGCAATGGTGGATCCCGAAGTCGATGCCCATCGCCATCCACTCCTGCGAAATGGATGCGCGGACCGGGGGCGGGTACAAGCTGATGCTGAGTCAGGGTGGCGGAGCGCCGATGCCGTTCTTCGGCAAGTACCTCGAGGTGACCCCGCACTCACGCCTGGTCTGGACCAACGAAGAGGGCGGCGAGAACGGGGCCGTCACCACGGTGACCTTCGAGGAAAAGGGGGGGAAGACCCTCGTCACGATGCGTGACCTCTACCCCTCGAAGCAGGCGCTCGACGACACCATGGGGCAGATGCCCCCCGAGACGATGGACGAGACGTTCGACCAGCTCGAGACGCTGCTCGGCACCCTCAAGGCCTGATCGAGACAAGCTCCCCCTCTCCACGCTTGTAGGGAGGGGGTCGGGGCTGACGCGGAATGCGCGGATAGGAGACGTGTGCTCCTGTCCGCACTCGGCTGGCATCGCCAACATCAGGAGCACACTATGTCCGCGCGGAAGAAGACCAGTGGCAAGCCCGCGGCCCGGAAGCCGGTCAGGCGCAAGGCGGCGCAGGGCGCGGCTGCCTTCAAGCTGAAGGAAGCGATGACCGGTCGAGCCAGTCCCGCCAAGGCGGCGACCGGCGACAAGGCGGTCTTCGCCTATATCGCAACCCTGCCGGAGCCGCAGCGGGGCATCGTCGAATCGATCGATGCCTTGGCGGCAAGGACGTTGCCCGGGTTGCAG
>DASYXP010000261.1:0-12877 GCA_035934835.1 Gemmatimonadales bacterium
GCCAGGCCACCGGCTTCTTCCGCGACGACGTCGACCCACTCCTCCAGGCCCGCCAGGCGCTGCTGCTCCATCTCGGCTACTTCGCGCTCCTGCCGGTTACGTCCACCTGGGGACCGCGCGCGGCCTGGCGCGACCGGGTGACGGAGCTGCTGGTGAAGGGGTGTACGTGGTGAGAGGTGAGACGTAAGACGAAAGACGTGAGAGGTGAGAGGTAAGACGTGAGACGTGAGACGTGAGAGGTGAGACGGAAGTTGCGGGGTGTTGGCAGGCGCCAAGCCGAGAGATCGACGGCATCCCGCACGTTCAAGCTTTCCGCGCCCCATGTCTATTCCCGCCTACAACTCACATCTCTCATCTCACGTCTCACGTCTTACGTCTCACGGCACTTCAGTGCGGGAACCCGTGCGACAGGGGCGCCACGTCCTGCGGGTTCTCGTTGCCGAAGAGGAGCCGTCCTTCGCGGAATGAGGCGCCGCGCAGGGTGATGGCCAGCACCTCGCCGAGTTCCTGGACCGGGAAGACCTCGATCGTATCCCGCACCTCCTTGGGGAGGTCTTCGAGGTCTCGCACGTTCTCCTTCGGCAGCACGATCTGGGTGATCCCCGACCGCACGGCCCCCAGGACCTTCTCCTTGACCCCGCCGATCGGAAGCACGCGACCGGTGAGGGTGACCTCGCCCGTCATCGCGATGTCGTGCCGGGCCGGCCGGTTGGAGAGCGCCGAGACGAGCGCCGTGGCCATCGTGACGCCGGCGGAGGGGCCGTCCTTGGGGATGGCGCCCGCCGGCACGTGGATGTGCACGTCGCGGTCGAACATCTCCTCCTTGATGTGGAGGCCCGCGGCGTGGGAGCGGGCGTAGGTCCACGCCGCGCGCCCCGATTCCTTCATCACGTCGCCGAGCTGGCCGGTGAGGACGAGCTCGCCCTTGCCGCGCATCGTGGACGCCTCGACGAACATGATGTCGCCGCCGACCGGCGTGTAGTACATCCCGGTGGCCACGCCGACCTGGTCGCTCCGCGCGGCGCGTTCGGGGTGCACCCGCGGGCGGCCGAGGAGCTCGGCCACGTCGGCGCGGTCGACGGTGACCGCCGCCGCCTCCCGGGCGGCAATGCGCCGTGCCACCTTCCGCGCCAGCTTGCCGAGCTCGCGCTCGAGCTGCCGGACGCCGGCCTCGCGGGTGTAGGCGCTGATCACCTCGCTCACCGCGGCGTCGGTCACCGAGAGCTGCCCGGCCGCGAGGCCGTGCTCCTCGAACTGCCGCGGCACCAGGTACTGGCGCGCGATGGCGAGCTTCTCCCGCTCGGTGTAGCCGGTGAACTCGACCACTTCCATCCGGTCGAGCAGCGGCGCCGGCAGGTTCTGGATGAAGTTCGCGGTGCAGATGAACAGCACCTCGCTCAGGTCGAACGGCACGCCGAGGTAGTGGTCGGTGAAGCTGTCGTTCTGCGCCGGGTCGAGCACCTCGAGGAGCGCGCTCGCGGGATCGCCCTGGAAGGAGACGCCGAGCTTGTCCACCTCGTCGAGGAGGAAGACGGGGTTGCGGGTGCCGGCCTGCTTCATCCCCTGGATGATCCGGCCCGGCATCGCGCCGACGTAGGTGCGGCGGTGGCCGCGGATGTCGGCCTCGTCACGGGCGCCGCCGAGGGAGATGCGGACGTATTTCCGCCCCATCGCCCGGGCGATCGACTTCGCGACCGACGTCTTGCCGACGCCGGGCGGGCCCACGAAGAGGAGGATCGGGCCCTTGGCGCGCTTGTCGTCGTCGTTGCCGGGCGTCCCGGCGGGCGGGCGGGCGGGCGATGCATCGGCAGGGGACGCTTCCGGCGCCGCGGGCGCCGGCCCGCCTTCGGCCTGTCCGCTGGCCTGCTCGGCCGCCCCCCGCAACTGCCGCACGGCCAGGAACTCGAGCACCCGGTCCTTCACATCCTTGAGGGCGTAGTGGTCCTCATCGAGGATCCTGGAGGCCTCGACCAGGTCGAGGTGCTCCGCGCTCCGCTCCGACCAGGGCAGCTCCGCGATGGTCTCGAGGAACGTGCGGATGACCTGCGACTCCATCGACTCGCGCCCGATGCGCGCAAGCCGGTTGAGCTCCCGGTCGACTTCCTTCCGCACCACGTCCGGCAGCGTGAGCGCGGCCAGCTTGGTGCGGAGCTCGTCGACGTCGTCGCCGTCCTCGTCCTCGCCGAGCTCGCGGCGGATCTGCTTGAGCTGCTCGCGCAGGAACATCTCGCGCTGGCGCTCACCGAGCTCCTCCTGCACCTGTGACTTGATGTCCTCCTGCGCCTCGAGCACGCTCACCTGGCGCTGGACGTGCACCAGCACGCGGCGCAGGCGTTCCTCGACCGAGAGGGTCTCCAGCAGCATCTGGCGCTGGGCCGGGACGATGTCGATGTAACCGGCCACCAGGTCGGCGAACCGCCCCGGCTCGCTCACGCCCGCGAGCACCTGCTGCACGACCTCCTCGGGCAGCCCCGACTTCTGGCCCAGCTCGGCGGCCTTGGCCCGCGCCTCCCGATAGAGCGCCACGAACGCGGGGTCGTCGGGATTGAGGGGCGGCATCTCCTCCGCCTCGCGGACCACGGCCTGGAGGAACCCGTCCTTCTCGACGATGTGCATCGCGATGCCGCGGCGATCGCCGTTGAGGAGGAGCTGCATCCCCGACAGGCCGCGCTGGAGCTGGCCGATGCGGGCGATGGTGCCGATGGTGTGGAGGTTGTCGGGGGTGACGGCCTCGGTGTTCTGGCGCTGCGACACCGCGAAGACGAGGCGGTCGGGGGTGGCCATCGCAGCCTCGATGGCCTTGAGTGTCGCGGGACGTCCGGCGCCGATCGGCGCGGTGACGCCCGGGAAGAGCACCACCTCGCGCAGCGGCAGGACGGGAAGGGTCAGGCGGTCGGACATTGCGTGTCTCCATTGCTGGGCCCGCGGAAGCGCGGACCACGATCGGGCCGTGTAACGCACCGGCCGTGCCAGCCGGCCGCCCGGATCCAGCGGGTCAGGCGTGACGAATAGGCGGGAGCGGCCGTTGTGTCGATGCGGTAGCGGCACGACCGTTGCACGTTCGAACGGGCTTCCTGCCAGTTTGGCGCGGCCGTTCGGGGCCGCGTTCCTGGCTGGTCGCCCCGTTGCCGCGGCAATGAAGAGGAGCTAAATCTATACCGCTTATGAATCCCCCCCGATGACCGACGGACTCCAGCAACCGCTGGCCCAGCGCCTGGCCAGGGCGCTCGGCGCTACCTACACGATCGAGGGTGAGATCGGCCGGGGCGGCATGGGTGTGGTGTACCGTGCCCGGGATGAGCGGTTGCAGCGGCGCGTGGCCATCAAGGTGCTGCCGCCGGAGCTCGCCTTCCAGGACGACATCCGGGCGCGCTTCATGCGCGAGGCGCAGACAGCGGCGCGGCTCTCCCATCCGAACATCGTCCCGATCCACGACGTCGGCGATATCGACGGCCTCGCCTACTTCGTCATGGGCTACGTCGACGGTGAATCGCTGGCCGGCCGCATCAAGCGCCGGGGCCAGCTCCCTGCGGAGGACGCGCGCCGCATCATGAAGGAAACGGCGGACGCGCTCTCCGCGGCGCACGCGCTCTCGATCATCCACCGCGACATCAAGCCCGACAACATCCTCCTCGACGGCACCCGCGCCCGGGTGATGGTGACCGACTTCGGGATCGCGAAGGCGCTCTCCGGGGGTGGCGGCGCCACACTCACCAGCGCGGGCGTGGCCATCGGCACGCCGAGCTACATGAGCCCGGAACAGGCGGCGGGGGAAAAGGACATCGACGGGCGGTCCGACCTCTACAGCCTCGGCATCTGCGGCTACCAGATGCTGACCGGCCAGCCGCCGTTCACTGCGCCGACCGTGGCCGGGATCCTGATGAAGCAGATCACGGAGCCGGCGCCGCTGGTGTCGGACTCCCGACCCGACGTACCCGACGACCTGGCGCTCGCGGTGGCCCGGTGCCTCGAGAAGGATCCGGAGAACCGCTGGCCCACCGCCGATGCGCTCCGCCGGTCGCTGGAGAGCCGGACCACGGGGACCTACCGCCCGACGGGAACGAGCTTCCGGGCCGCGCAGCGGCAGCCGACCCGTCCGGGCCAGACCGCGCGCCGGGCGCCGGGCACCGGCACACGCGGCACGTCCGGCCTGCAGCGCCCCGACGTGCCGCGCTCCCCGCGCCCCGACCTGCCGGTGCGCGGCGAGGCTCGGCGCCGGGAGCAGCGGCTCGATCGCTGGAATTGGGACGAGTCGCGGGGCCGGGAGCGCGACCAGCCGCTGGTGCGCGACACCGGAGAACCCGCGATCGTCCAGCGGGTCCGCCAGAAGTTCGCCCGCTGGGCGGCGTTCTCCGGCGGCATGATCCTGCTCAACGTCGCAACGGGATTCCACAGCCCTTGGTCGCTCGCGGCAAGCGCGGTGATGGCCTTCGCCTGGGGACTCGTGGGCGACTACTCGAAGCTCTGGCACGCGGGCTACAGCTGGAAGGACGTCCTGCAGCGCCCGCCCGCCCCCGACGCGATCGAGGCGCGTGGCACGTCGGCCGCCGGGGGAAAGTTCCCGCGGATGCTGCCGCCTCCTTCACCCTCGGAGTTCGGGATGCACTCCGCGCGGATGCGGCAGGCCCACGGCGACCGCGCCGCGATCTACAAGCTGCTTGACAAGATGCCGCCCGCCGACCGACAGATGCTCCCGGACGTGGTCCAGACCGTGGACGGGCTGTACGCGCGGGCCCAGGAGCTGGGGCGGACGCTCCAGGCGATGGACACCGGGTTCGGCCCGAACGACGCGGGCCGGATCGACCTCCGGCTGGCGGCGCTCCAACAGGAGCCCGCGGGCGAGGAGCGCGACCGGCAGCAGGCGCTCCTGGAAAAGCAGAAGGCGGCGCTCGCCGACATCCAGTCGCGCCGGTCGCAGATCGAGGGACACTTCGAGAGCTGCGTGCTGGCCATCCAGAACGTGCGCTACGACCTCCTCCGGCTGCGGCAGGCGGGGCTCGACGCGGTGGTGAACGACCTGACCCACGCGACGCAGGCGGCACGGGCGCTCTCGCGTGACGTGGACGTGGCCATCGCGGCGGCGGGAGAACTGCGGGAGGCGCTGGAGTAGTCGGTGAACAGTGAACGGTGAAAAGTGAACGGGGGGCTCCGTGTCTCGGGGCCCCCCGTCGACCGTTCACTGTTCACTGTTCACCGTTCACTGTTGGCCGACTAGAACGCCGCCAGCTCCTGGTAGGCCTTGAGCAGGTGCTCCGACTGGGGCAGGATCACGTCCTCCAGTTCCGGGGCGTAGGCCACGAAGGTGTCGGTGGCCGCGACCCGCTTGACCGGAGCATCGAGCCAGGGGAACGCCGCATCGGCGATGCGCGCGGCGATCTCCGCGCCGTAGCCCCACGACATCGAGTCCTCATAGGCCACGATGACACGGTTGGTCTTCCGCACCGACGCGTAGACGGTCTCATAGTCGACGGGCGAAAGCGTCCGGAGGTCGATGACCTCGACCTCGAGGCCGTGCTGCTCCTCGGCGGCCTTGGCGGCCACAAGTGCGCGCTGCACCACCGCGCCGTAGGTGACCACGGTCAGGTGCCGGCCGGGGCGGACCACCTTGGCCTTGCCGAACGGGATCATGAAGTTCGGGCCCGGATTCGGCGCCTTGTTGTAGGTCTGCCGATAGAGGTGCTTGTGCTCGAGGAAGAGCACCGGGTCCTCGGACCGGATGGCGGTGCGGAGGAGGCCGTTCGCATCGAGCGCGGTGCTCGGGCACACGACGCGGAGGCCCGGAACGCCCGTGAACACCGCGGCGCCGGTCTGTGAGTGATAGATGGCGCCGCCCTTCAGGTAGCCGCCGTACGTGACGCGGACCACCACCGGGGCCGCGAAGGCGTTGTTCGACCGCCAGCGCATCGTGGCGAGCTCATTGCGGAGCTGCTGGTAGGCGGGCCAGATGTAGTCGAAGAACTGGATCTCGACCACCGGCTTGAACCCGCGGGTGGCGAGCCCGATGGCCCGGCCGATGATGTTGGCCTCGGCGAGCGGCGAGTTGTACACCCGGTTGCTGCCGTACGCCCGCTGCAACCCCCAGGTGACCTTGAACACCCCGCCCTTCCCCTTGACCTGGCCCAGGTTCTCGTCGCGGCTGCAGTCGGCGACGTCCTCCCCGAAGACGAGGATGCGCGGATCGCGCGCCATCTCGTCCTTCATGCACCCGTTGAGCAGGTCCACCATCGTGGTCGGCTCGCCGGAGAACTTCGGGTCGTCCTCGGTGTCGAAGCGCTCCGAGGTCGGGTCGACATCGGGCGAGAAGACGTAACGGTACAGGGTATCCGTCGCGGGCTGCGGCGCGGCCAGCGCGGTCTGCGACGCGACCTCGACCTCTTCCTCGACCTTGGCCTTGATGGCGTCGAGTTCGGCCTGCGTGGCAAGTCCCTCATCCAGCAGGTATTTCGGGAACCGGACGAGCGGGTCCTTCCGGGCCTCGGCCTCGCGCTCGGCCGTCGGGCGGTAGAACACCTCATCGTCCGAGAGCGAGTGGGAGTAGGGCCGGATCACGTGGGCGTGCACCAGCGCGGGGCCCTTCCGCTGGCGGGCGTAGTCGACCGCGCGGGAGAGCGTCTCGTACGACGCCACCGGATCGCAGCCGTCGCATTCCTCGACATAGAGGCCCGGGAAGCCGGTGACGAGCCGCGAGATGCTCCCGCCGGGGGTGTTGACCTCGACCGGCACTGAGATGGCGTATCCGTTGTCCTCGACCACGAACACCACCGGCAACTTCAGGTTGGTGGCGCTGGAGAGCGCCTCCCAGAATTCGCCCTCGCTGGTGGTGCCGTCGCCAGTGGAGCAGAAGACCACCTCGTCCTTCTTGACCATCGCCTCGCGGTCGGGGAGGGCCGGGTTCTGCTCGGCGCGGAGCCACGCCTCGGCGCAGCCCACCGCCTGGAGGAACTGGGTGCCGGTCGGGCTCGACGAGCTGACGATGTTGAGGTCCTTGGCACCCCAGTGGGAGGGCATCTGCCGCCCGCCGGAGTTCGGGTCGTCAGCCGCGGCGACGGCGGAGAGGAGCTGGTCGGTGGCGGTCTGGCCGAGGCCGAGGCAGAGGGCGCGGTCGCGGTAGTAGGTGTAGAACCAGTCGTAGGCCGGCCGGAAGACCTTGGCCGCGGCGGCGAGGACCGCTTCGTGGCCGGCGCCGGAGATCTGGAAGAAGATCTTGTTCTGCCGCTTGAGCTGGATCTCCTTGTCGTCGATGCGACGGGAGAGCAGCATCACGCGGTAGATGTCGAGGAGGTCCGCCTTGCTGAGGGACTTGGCGGTCTTCGGCTGGGGTCGGGTTCGGGTGGCCATGGCGGGAAAATAGGGCTATGGACGCGGGTGGGCCAGCAGCGCGCCGGGGCGCCGGTATACCACCTTCCCGCCGACCACGGTCAGCACCGCCCGGGCGGTGCCGAGCTCTGCGGGCGGGAGCGTGAAGAGGTCCTTGTCAAGCACGGTGATGTCGGCCCACTTCCCGGGCGCCAGCGTGCCGCGATGGGTCTCGGTGAAGTTGGCGTATGCATTGCCCCAGGTGTATGCCCGGAGGGCCTCGCTCAGCGTGATCTTCTGCTCCGGCACCCAGCCACCGGGATTCTTGCCGTCCGAGGTGCGCCGGGTGACGGCGGCGGCGATCCCCTGGATCGGGTCGAGCGTGGCGACGGTCCAGTCGGACCCGAACGCGAGCACGGCGTGGGTGTCGAGGAGGGTGCGGAACGGATAGGTGGAATGGATCCGCACCGGTCCGATGCGGTGCTGGATCCAGCGGCCGTCGTCGACCAGATGATACGGCTGGACGGAGGCGATGACGCCGAGGCGGCCGAAGCGGGAAATGTCCTGCGGACGCAGGTGCTGGGCGTGCTCGATCCGGAAGCGGCGGTCGCGGGGGCCGTGGGCGGTGGTGACGCTGTCGTAGATGCCGAGGAGGATCGCGTTGGCGGAATCGCCGATGGCGTGGACGGCCACCTGCAGGTGCACCGAGTCGGCCGCACCGATCCAGTGCGCCATGTCGGCCGGACGGTTGCGCAGCAGGCCGCGATAGCCGGCGGAATCGGCGTACGGCTCGGCGAAGAACGCCGTGCGCGAACCGGCGGACCCGTCCATGAATTCCTTGAGCCCACCGATGCGGACCCAGTCGTCCCCCGCGCCGTCGGCGGCGATGGTGTCGGCCACCGCCTCCCAGTCCTCGAGCGGCAGGTAGAGTGCGGCCCGCATAGTGAGCCGTCCCGCACGCTCGATCCGACGGAAGCTCTGGAGGTCGGCGAACGACGCCCACATCGATGACGTGCCGGTGACGCCGAGCGACGCGGCGTAGGCCAGCGCGCGGACGAGCGCGGAGTCCCGTTCCTCGGGGGTGGGATCCGGCACGACCCCGTAGACCATCCGCAGCGCCTGGTCCTTGAACATCCCCGTCGGCTCACCGGTACGGGGATCGTGGCCGATCTCCCCTCCCGGCGGGGCTGCCGTGGCGCGGGTGATCCCGGCGGCCCGCATCGCGGCGGCGTTGGCGAGCGCCTCGTGGCCGTCGAGCCGCTCGAGGAACACCGGGTTGTCGGGGGTGACGGAATCGATCCACTCGTGCCGCGGCAGCGGCTGGCCCGGCCAGAGGGTGTGGTCCCAGTCGCCGCCGATGATCCACTTCCCCTTGGGGACGTGGCGGACGAAGTCGCGGATGCGGCGGATGAACTCCGCCGGCGTGGCCACGGTGCGGAGGTCGAGCGAGGCGAGCTGGAAGCCGCCGTCGATGAAGTGGGTGTGGCCGTCCTGCAGCCCCGGCGTCACGAGCCCGGGGGCGTCGACGACCTCGGTGGCGGGACCGATGAGGCGCGCGACCGAGGCGCGGTCGCCGATGGCGGCGATCGTGTCGCCCGCCACGGCGAGGGCGGAGGCCCACGGATGGGCCGGGTCGCCGGTCCAGATGCGGCCCCGGATGACGAGGGTGGCCTGGGCGGCGGCGCTCGGGCCGTGCGTCAGCAGGGCGGCGAGCGCCAGCAGCGCGAATGCGGAGCGGCGGGACATCGATGCTCCTTCGGGTGGTCTATCGGAGCTTGGTGATCCGGCGCAGCGCATCGAGCTGCTGCAGGGCGCTGCCGGTCCCCTGCGACGGCGCGGCGGGGCGGGCGGCGAGGAGGTCGCGGACGTCCAGGAAGACCTCCATCATCAGCTGGTCGCGCTGGTAGGCGGCGTCGAGCTCCTCCATCCGGCGGGTCTGGCCTTCGGCCTTGGCGGTGGCGTAGGAATCGCGATAGACAGTGTCGAGGTTGCCGAGGATCTGTTCGCGCGGGCGCATGGGGTCGGGGCACCGGTCGGGAGAAGGGAGGGCCGAGGTGAAGCTAACGACCGGCGGCCCGGTCGGAAGGGTGTTGTGCCCGGGAGCCGGAAAAGCGATAATGGTGCCATCTCGACCCCCGGGACGTGCCGATGGCGAAGCTGATGAAGCTGTTCCTCACCCTGCTCCTCCTCTCCGGACTCGCCGCCGCGGGTTCCTATGGCGTGGCCTACCTGGCCCAGGGCAAGCTGGTGGGGGCGCAGCCGCTCGACCTGGGCGCGCAGCAGACCCGATTTGCGACCGAGGGGATCACGACCTTGCCGGGGGCGCCCAAGGCGTGGGTGTTCACCTATGGCCCCACCAAGATCCCCGGGATGAAGCTGGCCGAGATCTACGTCTCCCCGCTGGGCGCCGTGATCGGCACCAAGCCCAAGGATTTCTCGGCCCGGCTGCAGGCGTACCGCGCCGCGCAGTCCCCGGACTGACCGGCCCAGGATGGCACTCCGTGACGCGCAGGCCCGGGTGGACGGGTGGATCTCGCAGTTCGAGGAGGGGTACTTCGAGCCCCTGACCAACCTGGCCCGGCTCACCGAGGAGGTCGGGGAGCTGGCCCGGGAGCTCAACCACCGGTACGGACAGAAGACGAAGAAGCGCGAGGAGCCCGAGGGCGACCTGCCCCTCGAGCTCGCCGACATCCTGTTCGTCGTGATCTGCCTGGCCAACCGCGAAGGGATCGACCTCGACCAGGCCTTCGACCGGATGATGCAGAAGGTCGAGGGCCGCGACCGCGACCGCTGGACCCGCAAGCCCACCGCCTGACCCGCGTTCACTCCCAGTCGGCCGGTTCCGCCTCCGTCTCCTCCAGCAGCAGTCGATAGCTCGCCAGCCGATCGGGATGGATCCGGCCTTCCGCCGTCGCGGCCGAGATCCGGCAGCCCGGCTCGCTCACGTGACGGCAGTCGGGAAAGCGACACTCCCCGAGCAGCGCCCGGAATTCCGGGAAGCACGCCGCCAGCTCCCTCGGCTCCACCCCCCACAATCCGACCTCGCTGAACCCCGGCGTGTCGACCAGGAAGGCGTCGGTGCCGAAGGGGACCATCACCGCCCCGACGGTGGTCTGGCGCCCGCGCTTCCCCCTGTCGCTGATGGCGCCGGTGCGGAGGACGAGGCCGATCCCGATGGCATTGAGCAGGCTCGACTTCCCCGCGCCGGAAGGGCCGGTGACCACCGACTCCCCGTGGACGAGGAGGGCGCGGAGCTGGGCGATGCCCGCGCCGGTCTTCGCGCTGGTCGGGACCACCGAGTAGCCGGCATCGGCGTATCGCCGCACCAGCGCCTCGCCGGGATCGAGGTCGGTCTTGTTGACCACCAGTACCGCCGGGAGGTCGTTGACCTCGGCCACCACCAGCAACCGATCCAGGAGCGAGGGGATGGGGGCGGGGTCGATGCTGGCCGTGACCACGATCACGCGATCGACGTTGGCGACCACCGGCCGCGCCCCCCGGCCGAGCGGCACCCGTCGTTCGACGATGCTGCGCCGGGGCTCCACCGCGGCAATGCCGTAGAGCTCCCCCTGCGGCGCATCCTCGAGCTGGATCCGGTCGCCGACGACGACCTGCGGCGTCTCCCGCTTGAGCTTGCCGCGCAGCACCGCCCGGACCTCGGCGCCCTGGCCGAGCAGCACACGGTACTGAGCACCGTCGCGCTCGAGCACGACGCCGGCGATGCTCACCACCCCTCCGGGCGCGCGGCGATGGCCTCGTCGAGGGCCTGCTTGACGTCGAACAGCGAGAGCGCCTTGAGGCGCTCTTCGGCCTCGGCCGCAGTGGCACCCCACGCCAGGTAGTCGGTCTCGACGTGCCCCACGGGCCGCTCCCCGCCGGAGTCCCAGCGGACGAAGACGAGCGCGGCACCGAAACGGCCGCGCTCGTCGGGGACCTCGTCCGACCAGATGCCCACGGAGTAGGCCTGACCGTCGCTGCCGCCGAAGGCGGCGGCGCGGCCGTGGGTGGCCATGTAGCCGCCGAGGGTGGCTTCGCTCACCGGCCCGGAAGGGTCTCCCGGATCACGTTCCCCATGATGAACGCGATGTTGGCGGGCCGCTCCGCGAGCCGGCGCATGAGGTAGGGATACCACTGGGTGCCGAAGGGGATGTACACGCGGAGGTTCCACCCCTCCTGCCGGAGCCGGAGCTGAAGGTCGCGGCGGACGCCGTAGAGCATCTGGAATTCGAACCGCTCCGGCGCGATGCCCTTGCCCCGGGCGAACCCCTTGGCATGCTCGATGATCCGCTCGTCGTGAGTTGCGATGCCCGGGTAGTTCCCGTCGACCAGCAGGCGTTCCATCAGCGTGACGTACTGTGCGTCGACGTCCTTCTTGTCGGGGTAGGCCACCGCGGGCGGCTCGAGGTAGGCGCCCTTGCAGAGCCGCACCCGCGCCTTGAGCCCGATGAGCTTCTCGATGTCGACCGGCGAGCGGCGGAGCATCGACTGGATGACCACGCCGCAGTGCTTGGCGTAGTCGGCGTAGAGCTGGTCGTAGAAGAACGAGAGGGTCCGATCGGTGTAGGGCGACCCTTCCATATCGAGCCGGACGAACGAATCGAGCGCTTTGGCCTTGTCGAGGATCGCGCGCATATTGCCGCGGCAGACCTCGGGCGAGATATCCAGCCCCATCTGGGTGAGCTTGACCGAGACGTTGGCCCGCACGCCCGCTGCCGCGATGGTGTCGAGCATGCCGAGGTACGCATCGCGAGCGTGCGCCGCCTCGTCAGCGCGGAAGACGCTCTCGCCGAGGAGGTCGAGCGAGGCCGTGATGCCGGCGCCGTTGAGCTCCCGCACCGCGGCGACCGCGGTGTCGACGGTCTCCCCGGCGACGAAGCGGGACGCGAACTTCTTGGCCAGCCGGTTGCTACGGACGAAATTGAAGATCCCCTGTCGCTGCGACAGCCAGAGGAGCGTGGAGCGCATCATATCGACGGATCCCTGGGAGAACGGACCACCCCGCCCGAGAGCGCCCCCAAGCTAGCGCGGGCCTCCGGCGCCGACAAGGCGAACCGCGCCGCGAATGGGTTAGTTTTGGCGGGTCGCACGGCCTCCTCGATCATCCCTCCCTCCCAGGCACGCATGCCAGTCTCCGGGGTCCTCGAACTCCTGCCGGACGGGAGTGGCGCGCTCCGACGCCGCGAAGCGGGGTACCTCGCCGACCCCCGCGACGTCGGCGTGCCGGCCCGGCTCATCCGTTCCGCCGGCCTGCGGGCGGGCGATGAGATCACCGGCGAGACCGGGCGCGCAGAACGCGGCCGCGCCGCTCCGCTCGCATCGGTGACGACGATCTTCGGGCGGCCCGCGGCGTCGGTCGCCGAGCGACCGGCGTTCGAACGGCTCACCGCGGTGCATCCGCGGCAGCGGCTCCGCCTCGCCTGCGGTCGCCGGGTGGGGGGCCAGCCCGACCTGACCGGGCGCGCGATCGACCTCATCGCGCCGTTGGGCCGGGGCCAGCGCGCCACCATCGTGGCCCCGGCCAAGGCGGGGAAGACCACGGTGCTCACCGCGGTGGCGGAGGGGATCAAGGCCAACCACCCGG
>DASYXP010000295.1:0-1846 GCA_035934835.1 Gemmatimonadales bacterium
CCCCGCGCCGGCCGCGGACCTCCGCGCGCGGGTGATCGCCCGCGCGCTAGGCACCCCCGCGGCGCCGGACGCGGTTGACCCGCCGGTCGAGCTCGATGCGGCCCCGGGAGCCGACGACGCCGCTCCGGCCTCCGGGGACGACTTCGTCCTCCCGATCACCAGCGAATCGCCGGTGGCACGGGCGCCACGCCGGGGCGGCAGTTCGGCGGGCTGGTGGATGGCACTCGCGGCCTGTCTCGTCGCCGCCGCCGGGCTCGGCGTCCTCTGGCGGAGCGCACTCCGGGCGGGCCAGGCGGCGCTGGTGCGGGAGGCCGCGCTCCGGGCGTCGGTCGACTCCGTGTCGAAGCAGCTTGCCGCGCGCGATGCGACGCTCCGGGCCATCCTCGCCCCGGGCGTCGAGCTCCACCTGCTCCGGTCGACCGGGGCGCCCGAGCCGGGGATCGAGTTCTTCTGGAACAAGAAATCCCATTCGGCGCTGATGTACGCCTTCAACCTCACGCCATCGGCCAAGGGCCGCACCTACCAGCTCTGGATGATCCAGGGCGACAAGCGGATCCCCTCGGTCACCTTCGACGCGGCGAGCGATGGCCACGCCCTGGTCGACAAGATCGCGATGCCGCCCGACATCCCGTTCGAGGCCCTGGCGGTGACCGACGAGCCCACCGGTGGGTCGACCCAGCCGACCACACCGGTGCTGCTGGTGGCGTCGATCGGATCGTAGAAGCGATCCCGCGGATAGTACGTGGCAACGAGCCCCCGGGGACGACCCCCGGGGGCTCGTTCGCATCCGCGATGGGTCGGCTATTTGGTGAAGCCGACCAGCACCGGCGCGCCCGATGCCACCGAGCGTTCCACCGCCGCAGTCACGATGGCGGCCTGACGGTCGGCCCCGGCGCCCGACGGCACGGTGAATCCCACCGTCTTGGCCCCGGTCGCACAGGTGACCTTGATGGTCATCGGAGTGTAGATCCCGGCCGTCAGCGCCCCCACCAGCTGGTTCACGAAGGAGAGCTGCGTCTCGACCCGGGCGACGCCGTTCGGGCACTTCGAGGCCGCCTCGACGGTCTTCGGCGGCACCAGACCGTACACCCAGCTCGACGCGAACGATTCCTCGACAACGGTGGCTGATGGTGCTGCGCCGGTCTCGACGGTGGCGTGGTAGCAGGCCGGCAGCAGCGCCGACGTTGCGACCGCCATCCAGGCGAACTTCCTCATACGGACCTCCAGGGGGTGATGAAGGGCATCCGGACAGGACTTGCGAAGCTACCAACCGAACCCTGAAGCGATGAGGAAGGCGTCTCATCCTATTTCAACCAATTGGTTGATAAACCCGACTTTCCCCCTCCCCTGCGACAAGTTCACCCCTTACCTTCATGTCCGCTGTATCCCGACCCCCTGGAGCGTCGATGGCCGTTCCGGTCCTGACCCAGCTTACCCGCCTACCCGCCGGCGGCGCCCCCCAGGGGACGCCGTTGATGCCGGCGCCGCCGGCGCTCGAGCGGAAGCCGGGATGGCTCAAGGTCCAGGCCCCCGGGGGCCCGAGCTATCTCGACGTGAAGCGGATGATGCGGGAGCTCGACCTCCATACGGTGTGTGAAGAGGCGCGCTGCCCGAACATCGGCGAGTGCTGGGAGCACCGGGCCGCCACCTTCATGATCCTGGGCGATGTCTGCACCCGGAACTGCGCCTACTGCGCCGTCTCCCACGGCACGCCCAAGGCGTTCGACCCCCTCGAGCCGGTGCGCCTGGCGGAGGCGGTGGCGCAGATGGGCTTGGAGCACGTGGTGATCACCTCGGTCGACCGCGACGACCTGGAGAACGGCGGCGCCGAGGCGTTCGCCGGGTG
>DASYXP010000302.1:0-1737 GCA_035934835.1 Gemmatimonadales bacterium
GGATCTCCGTGCCCCTCCGTGCGCTCGGTGGTCCCACGCCTGCTTTGAGATGTGCGAACGCCTATCAATGCCGGAGGATCCGTGACCGATCCTGTTCTCGCCGCCACCGACGCCGTCCGCGCGAGGCTCGCCGGGCGCAAGCCCGCCATCGCTATCGTGCTCGGGTCGGGCCTCGGCCACCTGGCCGAGCGCGTCACCGACGCGGTGCGGATCCACTACGACGCGATCCCCGGCTTCCACGTCCCCACGGTCGTGGGCCACAAGGGGGAGCTCGTCATCGGGACGCTCGGGGGCAAGCAGGTCATCGCCCAGAGCGGCCGCTTCCACGCCTACGAAGGCCACTCGGCCGAGGTCACGGCGCTGCCGGTCCGGGTCTTCGCGGCGCTCGGCGTCCGCACGCTGATCCTGACCAACGCGGCGGGCGGGATCCGGCGCACGTTCAAGGCCGGAACGCTGATGCTGATCTCCGACCACCTCAACCTGACCGGCCGCAACCCGCTGGTCGGTGCGGTGCGGGCGGGGGAGGAGCGCTTCCCCGACATGACCGACCCGTACGACCGCGCGCTGCGCAACGTCGCCCACGCGGTGGCGAAGGCGCGTGGTGTCGGGCTGCAGGAAGGGGTGTACGCCGGTCTCCTGGGGCCGACCTACGAGACCCCGGCGGAGGTGCGGATGCTGGAGAAGCTCGGCGCCGACGCGGTCGGGATGAGCACCGTGCTCGAGGTGATCGCCGCGCGGGCGCAGGGGATGCGCTGCCTCGCGATCTCCACGGTCACCAATCCCGCGGCCGGCATCTCGCCGACGCCGCTCAGCCACAAGGAAGTGATGGAGGCCGCCGAGGCGGTCAGGGACGAACTGGGGAGGCTGGTGGAGGGGATCGTTGGCGAACTGAAGTGAGCGGTGAGCGGTAAGAGGTGAGTGGGCTTCCGGGAATGATCTCGATCAGCAGCCCGCTCACCTCTCACGGCTCACCGCTCACCGGCACGAAGTGCCCCACCGGCCCCCTCCCGCTCCCGAGTCCCGGCGCCGCGGCGATCGCGCGGGCGACGAAGTCGAGGGCGGTGGCCACCGCGCGTTCCAGGTCCCAGCCGAGCGCCAGCCCGGCGGTGACCGCTGCGGAGACCGTGCATCCGGTGCCGTGGGTCGAGGTCGTGGCGACCCGGCCGTGACGATAGCGCCGCACGCCGGTGCTCGTCACGAGCACGTCGACCAGGTCGTCGCCGGCGAGGTGGCCCCCCTTGATGAGCGCGGCGCTGGCGCCGAGCGCCAGGAGGCGCCGACCCGCTTCGTCCATCGCCGCCGGATCCCGCACCGCCATCCCGGTGAGGGTCTCCGCTTCGTCGAGGTTCGGCGTCACCAGCGTGGCCAGCGGGAGCAACCGGTCGCGCACGGTCGATACCGCCGCTGAGTCGAGCAACCGCTGCCCCGAGGTCGAGGTCATCACCGGGTCGAGCACGTAGTGGCGCCAGGCGCGGGCAGCGATGACATCAGCCACCACGGCGGCGATGGCGCCGGTGGCGAGCATCCCGGTCTTGAGCGCCGCAGGGGGGAGGTCGTCCGCCAGGGCGTCGAGCTGGGCGCGGACCATCCCGGGCTCGAGCGCCTCCACCCGGCGCACTTCCACCGTATTCTGGGCGGTGATGGCGGTGACTGCCGACGTGCCGTAGGCCCCGAACTGGTGGAACGTCTTGAGGTCGGCCTGGAGCCCGGCCCCGCCGCCGGAGTCGGATCCGGCGA
>DASYXP010000112.1:0-3743 GCA_035934835.1 Gemmatimonadales bacterium
GAGGTCGGCGAGCGCTTCGCGATCGTGTTCGAACCCGCGCCAGACCACGCGCCCGCGGGCCATCCGGCGATACCGGCCGGCGGAGGGGCCGGCGCCCACCACGACCAGCGTGGCGCCGGTGCGGCGCTCCACCTCGGGCCAGGCGCGGAGCACGATGTCGAGCTCCTTCTCCCCCGCCAGGCGCCCGATGTGGATGGCCACTGGCCCCCCGGGCCAGCGCTCGCGCCGGCGGACGTCGTCGCGGCGCGCCCGGCGTTCCGGCGTGAAGAGTTCGAGGTCGACGCCGAGCGGCACCCGGACGACGTTGGGCACGCCGTGGGCCTCGAGGTCACGCGCCGCGAATGTCGACCCGGCAAGGGTGACATCGAAAAGGCCGCCCACCCGCCGGACGTAGCGCCAGGCGAGTTCCGCCAGGCGCCGGCGGGCGGCGGAGGCCAAGGCCGGCCGGGGCGCGATGACGCGCGGGATGTTGCCGTGGTAGAACCAGGCCATCGCGGCGCCGAGGCGCCGGTTGGCGCGCCGGGCCATCCACGGCACCGCGAACGGGCTGCCGACCTCGATGATGTCGGGGCGCTCGTGCTCGACGATCCGGCGAAGCGCCCGCGGCGCCATGAGGAACCGGTAGGGGTGCTGGAACGGGATCGCCGGGCCGCGGAACCGGTAGCAGCGCACGCCGTCGATCGCGGTCAGGGTGCGGCGGGCGCCGGGAAGCACCAGCACCTGGCGCAGCGCGGGCCGCTCGGAAACGTACCGCGCCTTCTCCAGCAGGTAGGTGCGGATGCCGCCGCTGGTGTCGCCGAAGTACTTGGTGACGTCGAGCACCGCGAGCTCCGCGCCGGCGCGCTCCACCGGCGGCAGCGCGGCAAGGTCGAACGCCCGGCCTCCGGCCTGCCCCGCGGGTACGAGCGCTGCCGCCACCGCGCCGACGCCGCGCGGGCGGCGGTCAGTCGGAGCAGTCACCAAGGGGATACACGGTGCCGCAGTTGGGGCACGGGTTCTTGCATCCCCACGCGCGGGAGATGACCGGGAATCCGCAGCGATTGCAGGAGAGCGGTTCGGACGGACGGGCAGGCGGGTGGTCGGCGGGGCGGACGGAGGGACGGTCGGATGACGGGAGCGGCGCAGGCGCGGCGTCGGGGCGGCGCGATTCAGCCGCCATGGCGCACCGCGCCCAGGAACGGGTTGGTCTCCCGTTCGACGCCGATGGTGGTGGGGCGGCCGTGGCCCGGAAAGACGGTGGTGCTGTCGGGCAGCGCGAGGAGCACCCGCTGGATGCTGTCGAGGAGCGTGGCGTGGTCGCTGCCGGGCAGGTCGGTGCGGCCGATGCTGCCGCTGAAGAGCACGTCGCCGGCGAAGACGCAGTCGGACCCGACGAAGCAGACGTGCCCCGGCGAGTGCCCCGGCACGTGGCGCACCGTGAACGGGAAGCGGCCGACCCGGACCGCCTCGCCGTCCTGCCAGCCGGCGTCCGGCGGCGGCATCTCGACCGCGCTCCACGGCTCCGCGGAGAAGCGCGGCGCGGCGTCGTAGAGGAAGCGGTCGTCGGGGTGAAGGCGGATCGGGGCGCCGGTGGCCGCCTTGACCTCGCCAACGCCGAGTACGTGGTCCACGTGGCCGTGGGTGAGCCAGATCGCCCCGAGCGTCCAGCCCCGGTGCCGGAGCGCCGCGAGCGCGCGGGCGGGCTCCTCTCCCGGGTCGATCAGCACGGCCAGGCCGGCGTCGGGGTCGCCGAGGAGGTAGCAGTTCTCGACGTAGCGGCCGTTGGGGATCGTCTGGACGACGAGGTCAGACACCGGCCTGGCTCCGCTGCTCGGCCAGGTACTTCTCGACCGCGATCGCGGCGGTGGTGGCGTCGCCCACGGCGGTGGTGACCTGCCGAGTGAGCTGGACGCGGAGGTCGCCCGCCGCGAAGAGCCCGGGGATCGAGGTCATCATCCGATCGTCGGTGATGACGTAGCCGCTGGCGTCGTGCCGGAAGTGGCCCTTGATGAGCCCCGAGTTCGGCTTGAAGCCGACGAAGATGAAGCAGCCGGTGACCGCGAGGTCCGACGCGGCGTTGGTGAGCGTGTCCTGGAGGCGCAGGGTCTGGAGCCCCGACGGGCCGCCGACCAGTTCGAGCACCTGCTTGTTCCAGACGACCTCGATCTTCGGGTTGGCGAAGAGCCGGTCCTGGAGGATGCGCGACGCGCGGAGCTCGTCCCGCCGGTGGATGAGGTAGACCTTGGCGGCGTACCGGGTGAGGTAGTCCGCCTCCTCGACGGCGGCGTCGCCGCCGCCCACCACGGCGATCGTCTCGCCCTTGAAGAAGGCGCCATCGCACACCGCGCAGTAGGAGACGCCGCGGCCCGCGTACTCGAGCTCGCCGGGGACGCCGAGCTTGGTCGGGGTGCCGCCGGCGGTGAGGATGACCGTGGGGGCCCGGTAGGTGGTGCCCGAGGAGGTGGCGACCGTGAACGAGCCGTCGTCCTGCTTCTCCACGGACTCGACCGCCTCCTGGCGGATGTTCGCGCCGAACTTGAGCGCGTGCGCGTTCATCTTGGCGGCGAGATCGCGGCCGAGGATGTGCTCGAAGCCGGGATAGTCCTCGATCACCTCGGTGTTGAGGAGCTCGCCCCCCGGCACCCCGCGCTCCAGGAGCACGGCGTTGAGCATCCCGCGCCCGGCGTACATCGCGGCGCAGAGGCCGGCGGGTCCGCCGCCGATGATGATGGTGTCGAATTCCTGCGTCGTCGCGTCTGACATGGCTCAGGCCGGCAGTGGGTCAGTGGGTCAGTGGGTCGGTCGAAAGATAGTCGCCATCCACCCATCCCATCTAACGCCCGGCGGTTCCCGGCGCACCGACCTGGAGCAGGGCCGCCGCCCCGTGGCAGGACGAAACGGTGCCCACGAGGAGCGTGCCGCCCCGCGGCCCCACCGCGTCGCAGAGCATCCGTTCGGCCGCGCGCGCGCATCCGACACTGAATCCGCCCACGCCATGCACCAGGTGCCGCACGGTGAAGAGTGCCGGGCCGGCGATGCCGGCGGCGCGGCAATACCCCTCGAGCGCCTCACCCATCTCCCAGGTGCGGGGCGCGCGAATGACCGGGCAGAGCGCCGGTTCGGTGCAGTGGGTGGGACAGGTCCAGTCCGCAAAAGAAAGGTAGGTGCTGCCGTCCCGTCCCCGGCGTTCGTAGGGCGTGCCGACGGGACGGGGCAGCGGAGGCGAGGCCACCGACCGGTCGGGCCAGCGGGCGGCGGCGCGCCGGGTGAGCCAGTCGAAGAAGAGGTGGGGCATCAGCGGGGAGGGGATCACGGCGTCGAGCTCACCCGCCGGCGCCGTGTCGAGGTAGCCGTCGAGGAAGCCGGACCACTCCGCCCGGACGATCGCGAGTCCCGGCACCCCGGCGAACTCCGCGGCGGCGGCGCATCCCGGATCGCGGTCGACGACGAGGATCCGCTCGAACGCGGCCTTCCCCCTGGCGCGGGCCTCCACCAGCTGGCGGGCGTAGAAGGACCCGTAGCACCCGCCGCCGATGACGATGACGTCGTGGAAGAGCGACGGTTCCACCGGGCGTCCTACCGGAGGAGCCGACCGCCGTCGACCACGATCACCTCGCCGGTCACGTAATCGCCCCCTTCAAGGAGGTAAAGCACGGCGCGGACCACGTCCGACGGCGACCCGAGGCGCTTGAGCGGCGTCGTCTCGGCGAAATGGCGGCGGGTGGGTTCGTCCCACTCCTCGGGCAGGAGCACGGCACCGGGCG
>DASYXP010000115.1:0-2834 GCA_035934835.1 Gemmatimonadales bacterium
TCTCACCTCTACAACCCCAGCCGTCGCATCCGCCGATACAAGTTGGCCCGGTCGGTGCGGAGCTGGCGCGCGGCCTCGGCCACGTTACCGCCGGCCCGCGCGATGGCCGCACCGATCAGCTCCCGCTCGTAGGCGTCAAGCGATTCGGCCAGTGGAAGCCCCGCCGTTCCCGCAGCGGCCGCCGCAGCGATCGCCGGTGCCCCGCCCGCGGGGATGACCTGCCGCACCGCCTCGAGCCCGATCCCCGGGGCGCCGCCCCCCAGGATCAGCAGCCGCTCAACCACGTTGGCGAGCTCCCGGATGTTGCCGGGCCAGCCGTACTGCCGCAGCGCCTCCAGGGCCTCCGCACTGAACGCCGGCGGCTGCCGCGGCCGGAGCCGAAGCGTGAAGTGGCTCACCAGCGCCGGGATGTCCTCGGCACGGACCCGCAATGGCGGCAGCTCGATGGGGAAGACGTTGAGCCGGAAATAGAGGTCCTCACGGAAGGCGCCCGTGGCCACCGCCTGGTCGAGCTTCTTGTTGGTGGCCGCCAGCACCCGGACGTCCACCCGCTCGCCCCGCTCGGCGCCGAGCCGCTGCAGCTCGCCGGTCTCGAGGACGCGCAGGAGCTTCGCCTGCGCCTCGGGATGGAGATCGCCCACCTCGTCGAGGAAGATCGTGCCGCGGTCGGCGAGCGAGAACCGCCCGAGCCGGCGGTCGCTCGCGCCGGTGAAGGCGCCCTTCTCGTGGCCGAAAAGCTCCGACTCCACCAGGTCGCGTGGGATCGCCGCGCAGTTGACCGGGATGAACGCCTGGCGCGACCGCCGGCTGGCCCGGTGGATGGCGAGGGCCACCAGTTCCTTGCCGGTGCCCGATTCACCGGTGATGAGCACCCGCGCGTCGGTGGGCGCCACCTGCGCCACCAGCGACCGGACACGCCCGAGCGCGGCGCTCGAGCCGACCAGCTCGCCGTCGAGCGCCAGCGCGGCGCGAAGCGTCCGGTTCTCCACCTGGGTGCGGCGGAGTTCGAGCGCCGAGCGGAGCGTCACCAGCGCCGATTCGGGGGAGAGCGGCTTCTCCAGGAACTGGAACGCGCCGAGCTGGGTGGCGCGCACCGCGTCGGAGAGCTGCGCCTTGCCGCTCATCATGATGACGGGCGCGTCCACCCCGCGCTCCCGGAGCGCCGCGAGCGTGGCCAGCCCGTCGGGGCCCGGTGGCATCATCAGGTCGAGGAACACCGCGTCCGGGTCGACCGCATCGACCGCGAGCAGGGCGGCGTTCCCGTTGCCCGCCTCGGCCACGTCGAACCCCTCGGAGCGGAGCAGGGCCCCGAGCATCCGGCGGATGTTCGCTTCGTCGTCGATCAGCAGTATCGTCGGCATCTCGGCTCGGTCGTGGTGATGGTCACGGGTCGCGCGTCAGCCGGCGCGACCGTCGTTGGTCGCCGGCGGGCGCTCCCGCGGCAGCTCGACGACGAACGTCGCGCCGCCGCCCGGGGTGTCCTCCACCCACACGCGGCCGCCGTGCGCCTCGACGGTCTGGCGCACCATCGCGAGGCCCAGTCCGGTGCCCTCGCTCTTGGTGGTGACGTATGGCTGGAAGATCCGCTGGCGGTCCGCGGCGCGGACGCCGGGGCCCCGGTCGGAGATCCGCACGGTGGCGCCGCCATCGGCGGGTGCCACCGACACCCGCACCGGCCCGCGCCCGCCGGTCGCCTCGACGGCGTTCCGCAGGATGTTGCTGAACGCGCGCCGCAGCGGGTCGTAGTGGCCGGTCACGCGCGGCGTCGCGGGATCGGCCTTGATGCGGGCGTCCGCCCCGGGCGGCACGCTGGTGCGCACCAGTTCGGCCAGGAGCTCGTTCAGGTCGACATCGGCCGGCGGGCCCTCCGGGAGCCGGCCGAACTCCGCGAATTCCCGCGCCAGCTGCTCCAGCCGGGCCGACTCGGCCTGCAGCACCTCCAGCGCCTCCCGCTGGGTGTCGCCGGCGGAACGCTGGAGCTGGGTGACGGCAAAGCGCATCGGCGTGAGCGGATTCTTCATCTCGTGCGCCACCCGTCGCGCCACTTCCCGGAAGCTCCTGAGGCGCTCGGCCTCGAGTTCGCGCTCGCGGGCGTCGCCGATCCGGTCGGAGAGCTCCCGGAGCGCCGTCCGGAGCGCCGTGAACTCGGGCGCGCCCTTCCGGGCCTGGTCGGGCGGGAGCGGTTCCCGTCGGAGGATGTGGCCGGTCCAACCGACCAGCTCGTCGATCGGGCGGCTGAGCTGCCGGGAGAGATGACCCGCCAGGCGCGCGCCGCCGTAGAGGATGAGGCCGCCGAGCACCAGGATGACCACGGTGAGGGCGGCGCTCATCAGGCGGCTGTACGCCTCGTACTGCTGGACCCGGCTGAGGGCGGTGTTCATCGCCCGTGCGTGCTCGGCCAGCGCGACCCGTTCCGGGTGTGACAGCTTGGTCGAGTCGATGGTCTCAAGGAGCGTGCGGCCGGTGCGACCGATCTCGGCCACGGCGGCGCGGTTGACCTGCCCGGAATCGCCGCGGCGCAGCGTGAGCGCCCACCCCACCAGCACCAGCGTCGTGGGGACGGCGCCGAGCACCAGCAGTACCGCGAAGATCCGCTGACGGAACGTCAGGGTCATGCTTGTGCTCCAAGTGACCGTGGCCCAAGGACTTTGCAATGTATCGGCGGCCGGCAGGTAATGCGAGTCGGAATGACACGGGGTGAGGGAGGGTCGTGGGTCACGGGTCGCGGGTCGTGAGTCCTGAAGGATCCTGTCGGTCGTCATTGGCATGGCGTCGAATCGCGTACATGGCCCTGTGTCCACCGCCGCTGACCCACGACCCTCGACCCTCGACCC
>DASYXP010000344.1:0-1732 GCA_035934835.1 Gemmatimonadales bacterium
GGTACCTGGGGCTGGTCGACAGCGACGTTCCGTACACCGGCGAGAGCCCCGACGGGACGCTGTTCGGCATCGCACCCGAGCAGCGGGAATACGCGCGTGTGAGGATCGCATGAGCGCCCAGCTTGTTCGCGAGCCCGCCGCCGCGTCGGCGAAGCGGGTGACGCGTCTCTCCGAGCAGGTCGTCGAGATCGTCAGCGACTCCGGCGAGGGCGCGCAGCGCTGCGGCCAGTCCCTCGGCGCGATCGCCGCCCGCGCGGGCCACGGTATCTGGACCGTCGAGATCATCCCCGCCGAGATCCAGCCGCCGCCCCGCGTCCCCGAGGGCGCCAGCGGCTACCGCATCCGCTTCGGCACCGGCGCCATCACCAACTGGGGCGACGCCACCGACCTGGTGCTCGCCTTCAACGAGCAGGTGCTCCTGGCGCGCCATCGCCTCGGCGCGCTGGCGGAGGACGCCGTCCTCCTGGTCGAGGACAAGTGGGCCACCGACGACGACGCCGAGATCCGCGCCGCCTGGGCGGCGGGGATGGAAGAGCTCTCCCACCGGCATTACCGGATCATCCCGGTGCCGATGGAAGCGCAGTGCCTCACGCTGGTCGACGATCCCCGCAAGGGGAAGAACATGTTCGCGCTCGGGCTCCTGGCCTGCATCTACGGGCGCGACCTCGAGCGGATCAAGGAGCAGATCGCCTACGCCTTCCGGAAGAAGAGCGAGGCGGTCTACAGGCAGAACGTGGCGCTCCTCGAGCTCGGCCTCTCCTGGGCCGAGGAGCACATCGACTTCCGGGTGGAGGTGCCGCCGGCGCCGATCGACCGGGAGCTGGTGGTGATGAACGGGAACGAGGCGCTCGGCCTCGGCGCCGTCGCGGCGGGGATGGAACTCTGCGCGATGTACCCGATCACCCCGGCCACGTCGGTCTCGCACTACCTGAGCGAGGTCTTCGAGCGCTTCGGCGGCAAGGTGCACCAGGCGGAGGATGAGATCGCCGCCGTGGGCGTCGCCATCGGCGCCTCCTACGCCGGCAAGGTGGCCTGCACCGTGACCTCGGGCCCCGGCCTGGCGCTCAAGACCGAGTTCCTCGGCCTGGCGGCGATGACCGAGATGCCGCTCGTGCTCATCGACGTGCAGCGCGGCGGACCGAGCACCGGGCTCCCCACCAAGGTGGAGCAGTCCGACCTGCTGGCGGCGCTCTTCGCGAGCCCGGGGGATGCGCCGCATATCGTCGTGGCCCCCGCCACCATCGAGGAATGCTTCCACGTGATGGTCACGGCCCGGCGCCTGGCCGAGACCTTCCGCGCCGTGGTGATGGTGCTCTCCGACGCGAACCTCGCCACCGGCGTCACACCGTTCCCCCGCCCGGTGCCCGACGCCCGGTGGCAGGCGGCGCCGGTCGACCTGGCCCCGGTAGCCGAGGGGACGAAGGCCTACCAGTGGAATCCGGTGACCGGGCTCTCCCGGCGCATCATCCCCGGCCAGCCCGGCGGCGCGTACACCGTCACCGGCCTCTCGCACGATGAAGGCAGCAAGGTGGCCTACAGCTCCGGCGTGCATCAGCGCAGTTCCGCGATGCGGAGCCGGAAGCTCGCCGTGCTGCAGTCGATGCTCACGCCGCCCGTCACCTACGGCGACCCCGAGGGCGACCTCCTCATCGTCGGCTGGGGCAGCACCAAGGGCGCCATCGAGGAGGCGGTGGACCGCGCCCGCGCCGAGGGGCTCAAGGTCTCGGCCCTC